>JBDTDX010000174.1:0-8483 GCA_039922815.1 Granulicella sp. | reverse complement strand
TTGAAGTCCTTGAACAGCGACATATCCCAGTGCCTGTAGTGGGGTCCGTGGTACTGGTTACGCGCCTCATTGCCGAGTGTTCCCGGGGCCTGCGCCTGGAAGGCAGTCGGGTTGAAGAACTGCGGGTTGACCTGATTGAACGGTAGCGGCAGCCGGGTCACGTTCTGGTAGGGATTACTGGATACATTCGCGCGGTCTGCGGGTCCGTTCGGGCTGGTGCCGCTGACATTGTTGGTATTAAGTACCGTAAACGGCAGACCGGTAGACCACAGATTGAGCACGTTCAGATGCCATCCACCTTCCACTGCCTGACGGAAGCCCCTGGTTCCCTTGCCGAACGGCAGCTCGTAGTTGCCCGTCACGACGATACGGGAGCGGGTATCCAGATCGCCGTTGCCGTAGTCCCGGTAGGCCTGCCCAAGTATCTGGCCGACGCCGTTGCCGCCCTGGCCATTGACGTTGGGAGCGTCATCCAGCAGGTGGGAGTAAGTGGTGTTCGCACTGAAACCCAGCCCATTGTGGAAGCGGCGCTCAAAGGTAGCCTGTACCGCGTGATACGAGGAAGCACCTTCGCTGAAGGTCTCCGAGATGGTTGTTATTCCTGGAAGTGTCTTGTTGTAGATGCGCGCCGTCTGCAACTGGTTCGAATTCCCCAAAGGCGCACGGTTGATATCGTAGCCGGTGGAAAGATGACGGCCAAGCGCGCCGACGTAGGCAATGGTCACTGCGTTGCCCTTGAAGTCCTTCTGGACAACGAGATTGAACTGCTCCAGGTAACCCGAGCCGAAGTTCTTATCGACGACAGCCGGGATGGAACCAACTAATGACAACTGTGCGGTGGCCGGATTCGGATTCGGCAGCGGCATCCCTTGCGCGAATCGTGTGAAGTTGCTGTTGCAACCGTTACTTGCCGCCGCGGCCTGCACGATCGAGCAGGGGCCATAGATGGCGATATTGGGAGTATTCTTCAGGTTGGTGGGCGACTCATAGTTGCTGGCGAAGAATGCCAGACCGAAGCCACCGCGAACCACCAGGCTGGGCGTTGCGCTGTAAGCAAAGCCGAAGCGTGGGGCCAGATTGCTGTAGTCCGTCTTCACGCCGGCCGAGCGGCTGACGCCGTTGACACCTGCCTGGATAATGCAGATGCAGGTCGGGTCGAAGTTGGAGATGTGATCGTGCTCCTCGGTGAAGGGCGTGAACACGTCGTAACGGATGCCCAGGTTCAACGTCAGCTTCTGCTGGACGTGCCAGTCGTCCTGGAGGTAAACACTCGGCTCCCATGTGCGATAGTGCGGCGGGAACAGGTTGTTGCTGCGATTGGCTGCCGAGAAGATACCTTCCAGCAGGCCGGGGGCACCGGTGCGGAAAGTCCATGAGCCTTCACCCTGATTGTCCTGGATATTCAGCGCTCTGCGCGCAATAAGTGCACCGCCCATGCGGAAGGAGTGGTTGCCGCGGCTATAGATCACCTGACCGTTGAGCTGGTAGGTGTTGTCCTTGTCCTGCAGCGGAACGAAGTTGCCACCACCGCCGAGGCCGGTAAGGCCGGTGGGAGAGGCCACCGCAAGGCTTGAGGTGAGCTGGCTGACGTTAATGTTTGGCTGGCCGAACTGCGTGTTGGGGTTCACGCCGTAGTTCAGCGGATACGAGGCGTTATTGATGTAATTCCAGGCCGCCCCCAAAGTCGTCAGCAGATTTGACGAGAAAGTGTGCGTATAGATGAGAGTGGCGTTACGCGCAAGCTGCGGCGCGATGCCGAAGCCATTACCGGTCTGTGGATCGACCGCAAAGCCGTTGGCAGTGGAGATGGGCAGTGCACCGGGCGAGATGGTGTACACGTCGTTGACAATGTACTTCGCGAATACCAGGTTCTTATCGTTGAAGTGGTAATCCACGCGCACGTCATACGTGGTGGAGTACTGTTGCTGGTTGCGAACACCGACATAGCCGTTACCGCCACTGTTCGGTGCCGGGTACAGCTTGAAGTATTTAAGTCCGGCGGGGTCGAGGAAGCCAGCTGGAATTTTATTGCCTATGATCGGGTTGCGTAGATATCCAGCAGTATGGGTAGGATCGGGGTCGTAAACGCAGCCCGTGGTCTGGCTCTGCGTCGGATCCGCTACGGTGGGCGCGATCACCGCGCAACCGTTGCGGGTCACGCCGTCAGTCTGCAGATTGTTGCCTGTTGGAATCGCATCTGAGAAGTCGCCGGGGTGTGCCTGTTGGTATGCCGTAGGCACCGTCAGCGAAGAAGGCAGGCCACCCTTGATCAACCGGAAGAACTCCGCGTCACCGTGGAAGAACGCTTTGTCCTTGAAGATAGGGCCGCCGAGCGAGCCACCGAACTGATTCTGGCGTAGCTCCGGCTTGGGGTTGTGGACGCCGAACTGGTAGGGATAGGCATTCAGCTTGTCATTGCGAAAGAATTCGTACAGGGTGCCGTGAAAGTTGTTGGTGCCACTCTTGGTGATGACGTTGATGACCGCGCCTGCGGAGCGGCCCGCATCCGCAGAGAAGGAGTTGGTGACGATGCGGACCTCCTGGATGGAGTCGATCGACGGGCGCACACCGATGGTGGCAATGAGACGCTCGTTGTTATCCATACCATCGACCAACTGGTCGTTCAGCGTCTCCGACTGGCCGTTCATGGAGATGGACGAGCTGGGACGGCGATCATCGGGGCGCGTACCACTGTTAATCGAGTTCGGCGCGGCTTCTGTTGCGCCCGGCGCGATCTGCACCAGGCTGATAAAGTTACGTCCGTTGAGCGGTAGATCCTGCACCGCCCGCTGCGACACGGTACTGCCTATGGAAGACGTATCCGTCTGCAGCACCGTCGGGGCCGTGGTAATCTCGACTGTCTCCGATGCGGCACCCACAGCCAGCGATGCGTCCGCGCGGCGACGGTCGCCGGCTGAGACTACCAGGTTCGCAATGTTCGTTGTCTGGAAGCCCTGCATCTTGATGGTGACGGAATAGCTTCCGGGAATGAGCTGCGGCACCGTGTAAGCACCGGTGTCATTGGTGAGCGACACGATCGAGATGTTCGTCGCATTATTCTTGACGGTGACTTCGGCCTTTGGGATTGCTGCGCCGGAGCTGTCCTTCACCTCGCCGAGGATGGTCGCGGTGGTATCTTGTGCAGAAATCTGCCGGACGCCCACGAATGCAGTCAGCGCTAAGAGGAAGATGCACGTCAGGCTGAGGAGCCTGGCGATTCGGATGGCGCGTTCGCGCACCGCTGTCTCCAGAAGAGGTGCGGAATCCTGGAGTCGGATCGTATTGTTTTCGTTAGTACTTATGGTATCGGTAACCCTGCACTGCCTCGATAAAGTTTTCGGACGTGGCTCAAGCTGCATTTTGTAGTCCCTTCATAGGTGAGCTTTTGTGACAGCCGAAATCCTACGCTTTGAATTAGACATTTAGCAACGCCCAAAACCAGTTCAGGAACATTTGAAAAGAAGCGGACTACCCGTCCGGACTACCCGTCCACACTTAGTGGAACGCAACTGGCTGTAGCTTCTAATCCCACGCCGCCGGTAGATTATCTGGATCACTTGATGCTGTACGCGCTTACAATTGCCATCCGCAGGGAGCTACACCACTTACTATCGATAATTAGCTAGATTACCCGCGAGTAAAGCAACTATAGGAGCGAGAAGTTACTAATTCTTTTGGAGAGGGAAGTATACTTCGTAGTCCCAGTCTTCAGGCATCGCTGAAGGTTCGCGACTTAGGATGAGTCCTGATTTTTGCTATTTGCCGATGCAGAATTTTCCGAAGATCAAGTGCAGGATGTCGTCTGTCGTCGTCGCTCCCGTCAAGCTATCCAGTGCCAGAAGCGCTCCATATAAATCGAGGAGCAACATTTCGTGAGGAGTCTTTTTCTCGACTGCGCGCCGCGCGACTTCGAGAGCACGAAGGGTCTCTGCCAACGCCTGATGCTGGCGCAAATTTGTAACCAGGACCGAACTATTTGTGGGCCCCGTTGATTGCAGGATCGAGAGGATTGCCTGTCGCAACTTTTCGATCCCTGCACCGGTCAATGCGGAGGTGCGTACGATCTTCGGAGAAGAGTCTAAGGCCATCGCGGCAAGCGAGATCAAGGGCGCAGGCTCCAGTGTGCGCTCCTCCTCCTGCAGGTCAATCTTGTTCAGCACTACGATCAGTGTCCGTGTGTCCGTGTGTCGCAGTATCGAGATATCCTCCACACCCAGCGCAGCCGTGGCATCAACGACCAGCAGCAGAACCGATGACTCCGCCATCGCCTCGCGGGAGCGCGCGATCCCCAGGCGTTCGGCCTCATCAATGACCGGCGTCTCCTCTTCGGTCAGCTGCTGCGATGGCGAAGTGCGAAGACCGGCCGTATCCATCAACTCCACAGGAATGCCGCCGAGCGACATACGCTCTGCAATCAGGTCACGCGTCGTGCCGGGAGCAGGCGTGACGATGGCGCGGTTGCGCTCCAGCAGCCGATTGAACAGACTAGACTTTCCTGCGTTTGGCCGTCCCACAATGGCAAGTCGAAACCCCTCGCGCACAATGCGACCATAGGCAAAACTTTGCTCAAGCTCTGCCAGGGGACTCGCAATCGCCGCGATTTCTGGCAGGATCGTATCGGATGCCATCAGGTCGATGTCGTCTTCAGCGAAGTCGATCCCTGCTTCGAGCGTCGCGATGAGAAGCACGAGTCGTTCTTTCGCTGGCTGCACCTGTCGGGACAAAGCCCCGCCCAGTTGACGTGCCGCCACGCGTGCCTGTTCAAGTGTGCTGGACTCGATCAGATCCTGCACCGCCTCTGCCTGTGTGAGGTCCAACCGGCCCGCAAGAAACGCTCGTTGTGTGAACTCCCCGGCTTCCGCCAACCGTGCTCCGTTGACGCAGCACTGCCTCAGCAGATACTCCAGCAGTACCGGTGATCCATGCGCTGCAATTTCGACGACATCTTCCGCGGTATAGGAGTGAGGCGCGGCGAAGAACGTGACGACTGACTCATCCAGCAATTCGCCTGTGGTTACATCGAGGATCTGGGCGAATCGCGCTTGCCCTGCGATAAGAGGTCGCGTTAGCCGTAGCAGGGGTGCGACAATCGCCAGTGCCTCTGGCCCCGATACGCGCACGATACCGATGCCGCCACGCCCTGGCGGCGTCGCGATCGCAACGATAGTCTCTCGCTCCTGATCCATGCTCTTATCCTAGCCGGTTCACACTTGGCGAATCCAAATGCGACTGCCATCACAAACAATGTCGTTTAAGGTGCCGTTCCTGCGCCTCGTGCATCGAAAGAGGTAGAGTTGATATCGAGTATGTCGGCAAAGGAGATGGAAATGAATCGTAACGCTAGCGCAATCTGGCATGGTGGTTTGAAGGATGGTAAGGGAACAATTTCCACGCAAAGTGCAGCACTCAAGGATCTGCAGTATAGCTTCGGATCGCGCTTTGAGAGTGGTGTCGGAACTAATCCCGAGGAGTTACTTGCAGCCGCGCACGCTGGCTGCTTTTCAATGGCTCTGAGCGCACAGTTTACCGAAGCAGGATTGAAGCCGGAGACGATCGATACGACTGCTGTGGTCACGCTCGAAATCCTGAAGGATGGCGGTCCCACGATCACCAAAATTCATCTCACGACGAAGGTGACTGCGCCCGGCGTTGACAAGGCGAAGTTCGAGGAGTTGGCGAATAATGCGAAGACGGGCTGCCCGCTCTCGAAGGTGCTGAAGGCAGCGGAGATCACGCTGGATGCGCAGCTGGTTTAAAGTACCGGCATTGCCAGTGACGAGGGGGCGGCCTTCGGTTTGCCTTTCTGGTCCCGGTAAGAATGAAGAGGTTATCAGTCATCACGCATCAGTGCGCGTGGCTGTGGCCGTGATGGTCATGCGCGCCGGCCACTTCGAGCGGTGGCGGTGCGCTACAACCGTGGGTTGTTTCGCAGCCCGTTGTCTCGAACTGGATGGTGGTGTGATGAATGTGGAAACGGTCACGAAGCGCACAGTTAATGCGTTCGAGAATCGCTCCACACTCCGACATCTGCATCTCGGGAATTGTGATGTGGCTTGCAAGCGCATGCGATGAGGACCCGAGACTCCAGACATGCAGGTCGTGCACGTTGATGACGCCGTCGATTTCCTGCATTGCACCGCGTATCTCGGTGAGCCGAAGGGCCTTTGGCGTGCCTTCCAACAGAATATTCAGTGTCTCGCGAACGATACCGACGGAGCTGTAAAGAATCATCCCTGCGATCAGGAGAGAAAGCAGCGGATCGATCCACGTCATTCCGGTAAAAAGAATTCCCGCGCCCCCGACGATCACGGCGGCGGTCGAGAGCGTGTCACCGAGCATGTGCAGGAAGACGCTACGGATGTTAACGTCTCCCGAAAATTTCCAGAGCAGGCTGGCGATCAATCCATTCATCACGACGCCAGCAGCCGCGACGATCATCATCAGGTCCGGTTGCACCTTGATCGGTGCGGCAAAACGCTGCACCGCTTCAAAGGCAATCCAAAGGGAGAGAACAATGAGCGTAAGCGCATTTACGAACGCTGCGAGGACGCCGGCACGTTGATAGCCGAAGGTCTTCTCCTCGGTCGCGGGCCGCGCCTGGAAGTAGACCGCCACAAAGGAGAGAAGGATGGCGAGCAGGTCGCTGACGTTATGACCAGCCTCGGAGATGAGCGCGAGCGAATGGGCGCGGATGCCGAAGTAGAAGGTTGCAAGAACATAAAGCGTGGTCGCAGCCATGGAAAACTGCAAAACACGTTGCATCTTGCGGTTCGGGCTGGCGACCATGTGCATGGCTAGAGTGTAGTCTGCCGCCGAAGTACCTTCAAACGTCGCCTTGTGTGTCCTCCCGCTGATGCAGTTCAGGCGCGTCGAGCCGCACGCCGTTCCAGTTTTCAGCTACTAGAATGCTGTTGCCGGGATTACGCGGGTCATAACGTACCTGAACAGGCAGGTCGATGCGAAGATTGTGGACGTGCTCCGCGAGGGTTGTCACATCCTGGGCGCACTCATAGGTCACGCCAGCGATGCGATAGCGATAGACCAGTACATGCGGCGTGACGAGGTCATCCGGCGTAACATCGAGAGCGCCATCGGCGCTGTTGTCCTCGGTGCTGCCGTCGATTCCGACGATGCTGCCGTCGATGATGCGCCCTTCGCGCGCGAGCACCGTGCGGCGCTGCAATTCGATCTCATCAGGGGATTCACGCTTGCGAAGCATCGCGTAGAAAACAACGCCAGTAAGCGCCAGCACCACGGCTGCTGCCGCGCCCGTCTGCTGCCGGGTAATTCGTTCGAGGTGAAGAGGAGATGGAAGATGCGGGAACACGGGACCTTTCGCACAGGATAGACCAAGTGACGGCCAGTGGGGAAACGATACGGCAGGAAGATTGCAAAGAGCCTACCGCTACTAGCGATATACTGAAACGTGCCCATGAAGCCGTCTTTTCTCACCTCTGCGCTCACTTCTTCGCGGCTCTCCACGCCTCCGCGGTCCGCCGCCTCGCTGCCCGGTCTGGCTCATCCTTTGGATTTGGGCGAAGGACGCCGCATTCGGTCGACCACGGTCATCTGCGTGCGCCGGGGCGACTCCGTCGTGATGGCAGCGGACGGCCAGGTATCGCTCGGTTCTACTGTGATGAAGCACTCAGCCAGGAAGATCCGCCGTCTCTATCAGGACAAGGTGCTGGCCGGATTTGCCGGCTCGACCGCAGACGCATTCTCGCTCTTCGCCCGATTCGAGACCAAGCTCGAGCAGTATGCTGGGAACCTGGGCCGCGCCGCCGTAGAGCTCGCCAAAGACTGGCGGACGGACAAGATGCTGCGCCAGCTAGAAGCCCTGCTGATCGTAGCCGATCCCAAGCAGACTTTTCTCCTGAGTGGCACTGGCGATGTCATTGATCCGGATGAAGGAATCGCGACCATCGGCAGCGGCGGACCTTACGCCCTCGCCTCGGCCCGTGCTTTGATGGAGAACACTGAGCTTACGGCCCGCGAGATCGCGATTAAGAGCATGAAAATCGCTGGCCAGATCTGTATCTACACCAATGATCAGATCACCATCGAAGAATTGAAGGCTGAACCCATAACCGACCGTTAGGCCGCCCGTCTTAAATAAGTATTTTTTGCAATCAGGAGCAGCCGCACTATGGCAATTTTTTTACCGGGAACCGCCGACGATCAAGCCCTCGCCCTTGATGAGATGACCCCCCGCGAGATCGTGGCGGAGTTGGATAAGTATGTCGTCGGGCAGCACGCGGCCAAACGCGCAGTGGCCATTGCATTGCGCAACCGCTCGCGCCGGCAAAAGCTCCCGCCCGAGCTCGCCGAAGACATTATGCCGAAGAACATCATCATGATCGGCCCGACGGGCGTGGGCAAAACCGAGATTGCCCGACGGCTCGCAAAGCTCACCAACTCGCCGTTTCTCAAGGTCGAGGCATCGAAGTTCACCGAGGTCGGCTACGTAGGCCGCGATGTCGAGT
>JBDTDX010000173.1:0-3978 GCA_039922815.1 Granulicella sp. | reverse complement strand
GCGTGACCAAGCTCAACATCAAGCCGCAGGTGGACAAGTACACCTTCGCAGGCGGCAACAGTATCTTCATTCTGGCGGAAGGGCGACTGGTTAATCTGGGCTGCGCGACGGGACATCCGAGCTTTGTGATGTCGAACAGCTTCGCGAACCAGACGCTGGCGCAACTGGACCTGTGGAAGAACAAGGACACGTACAAGGTGGGCATCTACATCCTGCCGAAGAAGCTGGATGAAGAGGTTGCGCGGCTGCATCTCGAGAAGATCGGGGTGAAGCTGACGACGCTTTCGAAGAAACAGGCGGACTATCTGAGTGTGCCGGTCGAAGGACCTTACAAGGCAGACCACTACCGCTACTAAACCGTACTGTCTCGAAAGGCCGTCCGTGCTGATAGCGGACGGCCTTTTCTCTTTGTTAGCGGACGTGGGCGTTGTGCTTGTCGCGGTGAATCCGGCGCGATTCCTGGTTTTGCTGCGAGTGCAGCGTCTTGCGATCCTGCCTGGTCAGGTGGCCGTTGTCCTGGGCACGCATACCACGCTCCTCATGATTAATTCCTGCCTCCTGATGCTCCAGGTGGCCTGTCTCTCCGGCAGTCAACTGACCGCTTTTCACGCCTTGTCCGATGCGATCCTGCTGGTCAACCTTGCGCTGGTTGATGTTCTGGGGGGGAGTTACTGTTTGCGCATAGACGGCAACAGGGGCGAAGGCGACGGCTGTTGCGAGAAAAATAGTCTTGAAGTTCATTCGAGCACTCCTTATTCCTGCGGCGCTTGGATCGTGCTGCGACCGCTTACAGAGGGAATAGACACGGAGCCACAGGGGGTGTTGCGGCAGAGCGCAAAAGTATATCTTTCGGAGAAACCGCAACTTTCAAAGGAAATAGGGGTAGTTCGTCACGCTTGGCAACGAGCGGCAAGAATTCCTAGTTGATGGGATCGGCGTCGACCGTCGTAATGACCTGCAGTCCTGAGGAGGATGTTGCCGGCGGGTCAAGGAGGATCAGCGTGCGTGCTGTACCGCTTCCGTAGTTGGCCTGGGTCTCGATGTGTGAAGCTGTGCCTGCTCGAGGAGCCGTGCCCGCAGGAACCATCACAGCGGCGCAGATGCAGTTAGGAACGACGAGGTATCCGGTGCTGCTGCCCGGCGCAAGGTTCGACACAACGGGACGCACCGCGCTGAGTCGTTTGCCGGCAGGTACGAGATAGATATCGACCGCACCAATGCGCGGAGCCTGATGAATGAGCCGGACTGACGGTGCTGTCGATGCTTTTGAGGCGGCAGCCTGCACACGATCCGTCAGGATGACTTGCTGCAGGTTGGTGGCGGAATCGTCCACGAGCACGGTGTAGAGAGTGCCTGCAGTGAATGTCCCCTGGATGGACGAGAGCGCCTGTCGCGAGCCCGCAGGCGCCACCATAAAGGTGGAGTTGCCGGGGGCGATCGGGACATAGGAGGTCACGGTTCCAAAGTTCAGGTTGTACGCGACCGCATTGTCGCCCTGATACATATCCAGCGCTGGAGCATCCGGGGATACGTCGATGATGCGCACCATTGCAGAGGGGTTCGCGGGGCGAAAGCTCTGGCACCCTGTGAGGACCGCGCAGCCCAAGGCGAGAGCCGCCGCACGCTTGGCTTGCCTGGCGAGATTGAGAGAGGATGCGGGCATGCGGTCTGAAAAAGCGGGGTCGCGAATCGTCGTAACTAAAGAGCTGACGATTCGCGTCCCAGCCTACACTTTATGCGAACTCGCGAAGCGGGTATAGACCTCTCGAAATAAGGGCCATGACATGCCTCCGTTTCGGGAATGTCGCAGACCTGCTGCGGTACTACTTCTTGGCATTCGCAATGATGAGATCTTTAATGCCGTTGTAGGTTGCTGCGGGAACGATGCCGCGAGTCACGAGCTGATTCTTGGCTGTATAAGGACGGCCCGCAATGATCCTTTTGCTATACGCATCGCCAACACCTTTAAGATTCATCAGTTGATCAGCAGATGCGGTGTTGATGTCGAGCTTGTTGGCAGTGGCGGCCGCTGCCGGGGCGGTCGCTGCTTTTGCTTTCGCGGCGGGTTGCGCCGAGGCGATTCCGGCTACGGTGAAGAAGGAAAACGCGAGGACGAGAAGGTGCTTACTAAGACGGTTCATGCGGGAGGGTCTCCTTTGATGGAACCTCAGAAGAGTAGAGCAGACGGTGGCGGAAGTAAATGAATTTGCGATAGAAATGGCGTTGCTGCATTGACATAGCTTCAAAGGAACGGTAATTTGGAGCTATGAGCTTGCGGTTGCTTCATCACGGACATCACCATCATCACGCGAACAACGTGTTGGCGGCTATGTCCGGTGCGACGATCTAACCCGAGCGCATTCAGGATTCGACAAAGCCCGCCAACGCGAACATCGCGAGCGGGCTTTTCTGCGTAGGAAACGGTGTTTGCACAACGACTAAGAATGCCAAGACAAGGAAAGATGGCAATGACGATTGATTTTGCGAAGATGGATGGCCTGGTTCCGGGAATGGTCCAGGATGCGAAGACCGGCGAGTTGCTGATGCTCGGTTTTCTGAATGAGACGAGCTACGCGAAGACGCTCGAGAGCGGGTATGTGACGTTCTGGAGCCGGACGCGGCAGAAGCTTTGGATGAAGGGCGAGACGAGCGGCAATCGCCTGCGCGTGATCGAAGCAGCAACCGATTGCGACAACGATGCCCTGCTCTTCAAGGTAGAGGTCGAAGGCGACGGGCTGGTCTGCCACGAAGGAACCGTAAGCTGCTTTACCAAACCGATTGCGATGGAGACAAAGTAATGGCGGAGCTAAAGAAACTGAAGCTTGGTATTCCCAAGGGAAGCCTGCAGGATGCAACGATTGCTCTCTTCGAGCGCGCGGGTTGGCGGATCTTCGCGAATGGGCGAAGCTATTTCCCTTCCATCGATGACGTCGAGATTGAGTGCATGCTGGTGCGCGCGCAGGAGATGGCTCGGTACGTGGAGCATGGCGCGCTCGACGCCGGGCTGACCGGTAACGACTGGGTACTGGAGAACCAGACGGACGTTCAGTATGTCACCAGCCTGACCTATTCCAAACAGAGCCGGCAGAAGGTGAAGTGGGTGCTTGCGGTTCCGGAGGATTCTCCGTTTCAGAAGCCTGAAGATCTTGCAGGCAAGATCATTGCGACGGAGTTAGTCGAGTTCACAAAGCGTTATTTCGCGGGAAAGAATATTCCCGTGAAGGTGGAGTTTAGTTGGGGCGCGACTGAGGTGAAGCCGCCGACACTCGCCGACGCAATCGTCGAAGTGACGGAGACGGGATCGAGCCTGAAGGCAAACCGGCTGCGCATTATTGAGACCTTGATGGAGAGCGAAACCCAGTTGATCGCGAACAAGGCCGCCTACGCAGACTCGTGGAAGTGCGAGAAGATCAACAATATTTCTTTGATGCTAAACGCCGCGATTGCCGCGCAGGGCCGCGTTGGCTTGATGTTGAATGTGGAGAAGAGCCAGTTAACGAAGGTGCTGGGAGTGCTGCCTGCTCTGAACTCACCGACGATCTCGCAGTTGAGTGATGCGGACTGGGTTGCGCTGAATACGATCCTCGACGAGGCGCTGGTGCGCGACGTGATTCCGAAGCTTAAGGCTGCGGGAGCTACCGGAATTGTTGAGTACCCACTGAGCAAAGTCGTTTTGTAACTGGAAAGGTTTCATGAAGCTGATTCGGACATTTGGTCGAAGCAAAGCCGCTGCTGAAGCGTTGATCCAGACGCTTGAGCAGCGGGGGGCGGTCAGTACGGCACGTGTTGAACCTGTCGTGCGGAAGATTCTTACTGCCGTTAAGAGCGAGGGCGACGCTGCTCTGCTTCGTTATGCGACGAAGTTCGATGGACTGGCCAGGAATGGTGCTCTTCTGGTTTCTCGCGAAGAGATGAAGGCGGCGTGGAAGGCGACGTCACCTGGCCTGAAACAAGCCATGCAGACCGCACAGAAGAATA
>JBDTDX010000172.1:0-7615 GCA_039922815.1 Granulicella sp. | reverse complement strand
TGGAAGGCGCGACGAAGTCCTCGTTGATGACGCGCAGGTTGCGAAAGCCCATGTGCGCGGGGTCGTAGTAGTCGGCGAAGGAGAAGGTGAAGTTGGAGTCGAGCCAGCCGTGGTTGGCGTGGCCGCGCTCTGTAGCGGGACGAAGGGTAAGCATGTGTTTACCTCGATTCGTGTCTTTTGATGGGGAAACTGCAATTTGGATTCATTGCGGGTAACCCCTGCGAGGGTAAGGCCAAGTCAGAAGCGGGCCTTCTGCATTTTACGAAGGATGCGCGGCGTCGGCTAGGAGGGAACGTGCTCTTCGTCGAGCAGAAGGAGGTCCATCGACCAGTCTGGCTTGACGCCATGCTGACGGGCGAGGACGGCGAGCTGCGCATAGTGGCGGATGCCGTGAGTCATGGCGTGGAAGAGGATGAAGCGGCGAGAGGCACGCATAGTTCCGAGCGTGCGGGTGCCAAACTCGATGCGCTCCTGCCAGTCGATCTCTGCCGAGAGGAGTTGCTGAAAGAGGATGAGGGAGCGGTCGTGGACGCTGAAGAGGGATTGGACGGATGTGGTGGGAATGTCAGCATAGTCGGTGATGGGGAGGAGGGCGAGGCGTTCGGCATAGCGGAGCTGAACGGCGACGATGTGCTGGATAAGACCAGCGACTGTTGTAGCTCCGGCAATATCACAGGGCGCAGCGAGGAGAGTGGGGTTGGCTGTGAGGAGGCGACGCCAGTTGTCGGCGGTGACCGTTAACCAGCGCAAGAGTTCAGAGGCGGCGAGGTCTGGGCTTTCGCTCATAGGGCGCGGTGACCAATGTCGCGGCGGAACTGAAGGCCTTCGAAGTGGATCTGGTCGAGGGCCGTGTAGGCGATGGCGAGGGCGTCTTTGAGGGTGGTAGGCGCGGTGGCGGTAATGGCGAGGACGCGGCCTCCGGCGGTGAGGATGGTTCCGTCTTCGGCGAGCTTTGTGCCAGAGTGGAAGACCTTCAAAGTGGGTGTTTCGTCGGGGATGCCGGTGATGGGCTGACCGGTAGGGTACTTGCCGGGGTAGCCGGGGCTGGCGGCGATGACGCAGGCGGCGGCTCCGGGTTGGAGGCGGATGGCGAGTTGATCGGCGGTGCCGTCGATGGCGGACTCGAAGAGGTCGAGGAGGTCGTTCTCGAGACGCAGCAGGATGGCCTGGGTTTCGGGATCACCGAAGCGCGTATTGAACTCAAGCACCATGGGGCTGACGGGGCGGTCGTTGAAGAAGACGGGGCCGTGGGCATCCGGCGTCATCATGATGCCGCAGAAGAGGATGCCGGTGAAGGGAGTGCCAGCGGCGGCCATGTGATCGACGACGGGCTGGGCGACGTTGGCGGTGAGCCAGTCGCGCAGGGCCCGGGGCATCAGGGCGTCGGTTGAGTAGGCGCCCATGCCACCGGTGTTAGGGCCAGTGTCGCCTTCGCCGATGCGCTTGTGGTCCTGCGCCGCAGCGAGGGGGACGGCGTGGGTGCCGTCGCAGAGGGCAAAAAAGGAGAGCTCGTCGCCGGTTAGGAACTCTTCGAGAACAATCTCGTTGACGGCTGATCCGAGCAGCTCGCCGGAGAACATTTCGGCGGCGGCGGACTCAGCCTCATGGTGGGTGTTGCAGATGACGACTCCCTTGCCAGCGGCGAGGCCGTCGGCCTTGACCACAACAGGGACGGCAAAACGTGGCAGCTCGGAACGCAGTTCGTCGAGCGAGGTGCAGAGGGCGTAGGCGGCGGTGGGAATGCCGGTAGTCTGCATAAAAGCCTTGGCGAAGGCCTTGCTCGATTCGAGCCGCGCTGCGGCCTGGCTGGGGCCGAAGGTGCGCAGGCCGAGGGCCTGTAGCTTGTCGACGAGGCCGAGGGAGAGGGGTAGCTCGGGGCCGACGATGGTGAGGTCGGGCGCCTCGGCGTGGACGAGCGCGACGGTGGCGGCGAGGTCGCCGAGATCGACAGGGAGGCAGCGGGCCTCTTGAGCGATGCCGCCGTTACCGGGGGCGCAAACGACCTCGGTAATGCGCTTGCTTTGCAGGAGCTTCCAGACGATCGCGTGTTCGCGTCCACCACCACCAAGTACGAGAACCTTCATGCGTGCGTTTCCTTCGTTGCCGTGATGTTTCGATTATCTCCCGAGGATGGGTAGCTCAGAAATACGGCTGGTTGAGGCAAGAGATAGAGGGATCAGGCACTCGCGACGAGAACAGCGTTGGCCAGCGGCTCGCTGATCAGCACGGGCGTCACCGAACGGCCGATGCGGATCTGATAGCCGCCCTTGAACGGAAGCCGTTCACTGAGTGTGACGCGGACGCCGGGGCGAATGCCCTGCGCACCGAGATGGCGGAGCATGGCGGGGTCTTTATCGGAGACGCTGGCGACGCGTGCGGACTGGCCCGGAGCGAGCTGCGCCAGTGAATGCGGCTCGTGCGCGGGGAGATGGCCGTCGAGGGTGGGGATGGCGTGGCCATGCGGGTCGAACTCGGGGTGACCGAGCTTGGCGGCGATGCGTTCTTCGAAGCGCTCGGAGATGAAGTGTTCCAGGCGCTCGGCCTCCTGATGAACCTCGTCCCAGGGGTAGCCGAGGATCTGCGTCAGGAAAGTTTCGAGCAGGCGATGATGCCGGATGATCTCGAGGGCGCGTTTCTTGCCGGCCTTCGCGAGCGAAGCTCCATGATGCTTTTTGTAGACGACCATGGGAGGCGTGGCGGCAGCGAGCTTTTGCAGCATGTTGGTGACGGAGGCCGGGGTGATGTCGAGATGCTGAGCGATCTCGGTGCTCGAGACCTGCCGCTCCTCGCGTCCGCTGAGCTCAAAGATGGCCTTGAGGTAATCGTCGATGGCCTCGCTGCCCGCGAACTCTGTTCGCGCTTCCGACTTCTCTTCCGGTTTGCGTTTCTTCTTCGTCATAAGAGTAATTTCACGTTTAGCTTAGCACTGCGGTAGTATTTAGGCATGGCTAATCTTCTACTTAGTGACCCAAAAGTATTGCCAGGGGTGAAGAAAAGCCGGTGGTGGGGATTCCTGGGTCCGGCGTTTGTGGCTTCGGTGGCTTATATCGATCCAGGCAACTTCGCGACCAATATCGCGGGAGGCTCACAGTTTGGCTATCGGCTGCTGTGGGTGCTGCTGTGGTCGAACGCGATGGCGATCCTGATCCAGTATCTTTCGGCGAAGTTGGGGATCGTAACCGGCCTGACGCTGCCGCAGAATTGCCGGAAACATTTCTCGCGGCCGATGACGATCTTTCTATGGGTGAGCGCCGAGGTGGCGGCGATTGCGACGGACCTGGCGGAGTTTCTGGGCGCGGCGCTGGGCATGTATCTGCTGTGCGGACCTGCACTTTTAGCGCATGGCTGGACGCGGACGGAAACGCTGCTGGGCGCGGCGCTGATCGCGACTGTGGCAGTGTTTTTGATCCTCGCGCTGGACCTTGCGGGATACCGCTGGCTCGAAGGCGGCATCATGGCGTTCGTAGGTGTGATTGGGCTCTGCTACGGATTCGAGGTGCTGCTGGTGCATCCGGACTGGCGGCAGGCAGCGCTCTCATCGCTGATTCCGACGCTCGACACGAGCACGGCGGCGAACTTTCACGACAGCATTTATCTCGCGGTCTCAATGCTGGGGGCGACGGTGATGCCGCATGTGATCTATCTACACTCGGCGCTGGTGCAACCACGGCTAAAGAAGATGGTGGGCGAAGGGACGACCGCTCTGGAGGCTTCGTCCGGTAATGATCTTTGGGCGAGCCGCGAGTCCTTCAGCGATGCCATGCGGCGACGGTACCTGCGGTTTGAACTGATTGATGTTTTTATTGCGATGAATGGCGCGTGGCTGATCAACTCCGCGATGATCGTGATGGCGGCTGTCGCATTCACGCATCTGGGCGCGCCAGTGACGGATGTCGAGCAGGCGTACCAGACGCTGGGACCTCTGCTGGGGCCGGCTGCAGCGACAGTGTTTGCGGTGGCGCTCCTGTGCTCAGGGCTGTCGTCTTCGACGGTGGGCGTGATGGCGGGGCAGGTGATTATCGAGGGTTTCCTCGACATCAAATTCTCAGTATTCCTGCGACGGCTGATCACGATCATCCCGGCGATCATAGTGATCGCGGTAGGGCTCGATCCGCTGAAGATCCTGATCCTTTCGCAGGTGGTGCTGAGTTTTGCGCTGCCGTTTGCGCTGGTGCCGCTGCTGATCCTGACCAACCGGACGAACGTGATGGGCAGCTTTACCAGTGCCCGGCGAACGCGGGTCGCGGGGTGGGTTACAGTGGTCATCATCGTGGTGTTGAATGTGGTGCTGGTCGGACAACTGGTCTTCGGCGGCTAACTGCGGGCAGTTGCTGCGGGCAGAGAAAAGCGGTATCGGCAAAGGCCGATACCGCTTTTTCTGTTGGGTTGGCACGCGGTTAGCGCTTATGTTCGTCACCACCGCGCCCGCCTCCACCCTGGGGCGCCGCATGCGACTGCGCCTGGGGCCGGGGGGCTTCCACCCTTTGCTGAGGAGCTGCACGCTGCGTCTGCTGGCGCTGCACCTGCTGCTCACTACGCTGCTGGTTCTGCTGTTGACGTTGCTGCATCATCTGCTGGCGCTGTTGGTTCTGCTGTTCATTGCGCTGTAGATTCTGTTGCTGGTTCTGGCGTTGGACCTGCTCCGTCCTCTGCTGCTGCTGGAGTTGCTGAGTGCGCTGCTGATCCTGCTGCTGGTTGCGCTGCAGCTGATTTTGCTGGTTCTGACGCAACTGGTCATTGCGCTGCTGGTTTTGCTGATCGTTGCGTTGCTGCTGATTCTGCTGGTTCTGCCGCAACTGATCGTTGCGCTGCTGACTCTGCTGCTCGCTGCGCTGTTGCTGCTGGAGCTGCGGATTCTGGTGCAACTGTTCGTTACGCTGCTGCTCATTCCGTTGCTGGAGCTGCTGTTGATTCTGCTGGTCGTTACGCTGCTGCAACTGCTGCGGGTTCTGTTGCTGTTGTTGCTGCGGGGCCTGCCGTAGCTGGCTGTTGCGTTGCGCGTCGCCGCGCTGCTGGTTGTTGCCGAAGCCGCCAGTGGTTGCGCCGGGGCGACCATTTACTTCACCCGGACGATTCCCGTTAAAACCGCCGCGGTTGGGCTGCTGAACCTGCCCGGGTTGCGGACGCGTGATGCCACGATCAGCAGACAAGGGACGTTGTGTGACTGCGGTTGCGGGTCGGCCACGGTTCTGGCTGAATTCGTTTCCGCGGTTCTGTTGCGCATCCTGGTGGAGCTGTCGTTGAGCAGCCATGGGACCAATGTGGCGTTCCCGCATGGCATAGACCTCCGATGCCTGCGGACGGACATTCAGACCGCCGCGACCACCGTTGTAGCTGACCCGGTTACCCGCATTGCGAATCGTAATGTTGCGGCTGTAAACGTTGCGGATGTTGCGCTCGTTGATGCGGTTGATGGAGCGGTTGTAGTAGAAGTTGCTGCCGTTCCAGTAACCACCCTCATAGCCATGGCCAAAGTAGCCGAAGCCATAATTGATGCCGCCGTAGAAACCGATGTGCAGGCCCCAGTAGCCATGACGGAAGCCGTAGCGGCCACCATAGTATCCCCAGTAGCCGGGCGTCCAGAGCGCACCAACGTAGGGGGCATCGACCCAGGCTCCGGGAACCCAATAGTACCCAGCAGGACCCCACGCCCAATAACCAGGCGTCCAGAGATAGTTCGGGTCGGGAGCGGGTGGCTGCTCATAGACGGGCAGCGGGGGCGGTGCCTGATCGGCGTACTCGTCGATTGTCTGGTCGAAATCCTCGTCACCTGGCTGGTACGCCTGGTCAGATCCCTGCGCATTCGGATCGTTAGGATCGTACTGGCCGTTTTGCACGTTTGCAGCCTGGGGTGGGACGTAGCTGTCGGGATCAGGAGCATGTTGTTGCTGATATTGCTGGGGGTTCTGCTGATACGCCTGCGACTGCTGCTGGGCTTCGTTCTGCTGCACCTGGCTCATCACGCGGGTGGCAGGGGCAGGAGCGGCCTGATTTTCATATTGCGCGGGCTGGCTGGAATCTACAGGAGCCATATTTGCAGCGGCTGGATCTGCACCTGCGTCCGCGATCTGGGCTGCTGAGGAATG
Organism: Granulicella sp.; assembly: GCA_039922815.1. Lineage (GTDB taxonomy): Bacteria > Acidobacteriota > Terriglobia > Terriglobales > Acidobacteriaceae > Edaphobacter. Next base: position 1,529 of record JBDTDX010000172.1, on the reverse strand, counting down.
TTTGCAGCCGGCAACTCCAACGAGCGCGATTGCTGCGCCGAAGAACCAGGCGCGTGCTGCGGATTTTTTAAGGTCGAACATGGTCATCTCCTGTACAGCTCCTACGCTTCTAACTAACACATGAATAGGAAATAAGATGCGCCGAGGACCTGGAGAGACGGTAAAGAAAGACTTTATTCTGCTGAACGACCGCGTTAGACTACGAGGATGAGCCCGCACGATTCCCTGTGCCGTCCACTGAGCAAACGCTTTCGCCATGGTCACCATGACCGAGGCCGCTTCTAGTACCATTCCCTTTCTCCTTCTGCCGCGCTTCCATTGCGACCCGCGTGCCGACGGCTTCCACGGACACGCGGGAGCAGCAAGCCTAAAGCCCCTCGCCAGAGTACGCCCTCTGGCGGAACCACATCTCAGGAGAGATCATCATGCCGACTCCACACGCCGATTCGTTCAATAGCCAATCCACCCTTACCAGCGGACAAAAGAACTATACGATTTATCGCCTGCAGGCGCTTGCCGATCAGGGCATTGACCTGAAGCGGCTGCCGTTCTCCCTCCGCGTGCTGCTTGAGAACCTGCTGCGGCACGAGGACGGACGCACCGTCACCGCCGACGACATTCGTTTTCTGGCGAACTGGGACCCGAAGGCCGAGCCCTCGCGCGAAATTGCCTACATGCCAGCCCGTGTGCTCATGCAGGACTTTACCGGCGTGCCTGCCATCGTCGATCTGGCCGCAATGCGCGACGCGATGAAGGCGCTGGGCGGCGATCCGGAAAAGATCAACCCGCTACAACCGGCAGAGCTGGTGATCGACCACTCGGTGCAGGTGGACGAGTTCGGGACCAAGAACTCCTACGACCTGAATGCGGCGCTCGAATTTACGCGGAACCGTGAGCGTTATGCGTTCCTGAAGTGGGGTCAATCCGCGTTCGATAACTTCTCGGCGGTGCCGCCCGGGATGGGTATCTGTCACCAGGTGAATTTGGAGTATCTCGCTAGGGTGGTGTTTACGACGTCGCCGGACAGCGACGGCAAGGTTGCTGCGTATCCCGACACGCTGGTCGGCACGGACTCGCACACAACCATGGTGAATGGGCTCGGCGTACTGGGCTGGGGCGTTGGCGGCATCGAGGCTGAGGCAGCGATGCTGGGCCAGCCCGTGTCGATGCTGATCCCGCAAGTGGTGGGCTTCAAGATGACGGGCAAGCTGAAGGAAGGAACCACCGCTACTGATTTGGTGTTGACGGTGACCGAGATGCTGCGCAAACTGGGCGTCGTCGGCAAGTTCGTGGAGTTCTACGGACCCGGTATCAGCGAACTGCCGCTCGCGAATCGCGCGACCATCGCAAACATGTCTCCGGAGTACGGAGCGACCTGCGGCATCTTCCCGGTCGATGACGAGACGCTGCGATATCTCACCCTCACCGGCCGCCCCGCCGACCAGATTGCGCTGGTGGAGGCTTATTACCGCGAACAGGGAATGTTCCACACGCCGGATGCGCCTGAAGCCGTGTACTCGGCGACGATC
>JBDTDX010000171.1:0-6657 GCA_039922815.1 Granulicella sp. | reverse complement strand
CCTCTCCGAGGCCTCGGCTTGCTCCCGTAATCACAGCGGTCTTGCCTGATAAATCGATTGTCATAAGCACCTTTAGGAAATTGACACTTTCTATAAATCTGAAGCCACAAGAAGAGGCAGGAGTTTTGGAGGGCCGAAAACGGCTTCTTCTATCGTTCTGGTTTACAGCAAATCGTATACGAAATACAAATTAGGCGTTTGCGGGTTGAGCGATCCGAATATTTCCCTCAGGGGCTGAAGCCCGGATTATGTGCAGTCCTAGCGGCGTGGCTGAAGCCACGCCCTTTCAAAGCCAGGACTCAATCAAAGCCGCTTTAGAGGGCAGGTGCTTCGGCGTTCATCCACAGGCCATCGCCTGTCCCCGGCGTTTGGTTTCCAGATTGATCCGGATCTAAAACGATCCAGCAACTTGCCGAGATGGCGGCGGCTCCCGCCATCAGGTAGATGAGGGGATTCCAGTTGCCGCCGGTGCGCTGCAGGATCAATCCGCCGAGGGCTGGAGCGACGAAGCCGGCCAGGTTGCCGAGCATGTTCATCGTCGCGGCAACGGTTGCGGTGTAGGAACCACCGATTTCCACGCAGGCATTCCAGGAGATCGGCATGGTGAGATCACTGGCGAAGCTGGCGAATGAGAGGCAGATCATCGCCACCACAACGTTGTCGATGCGGGTGAAGGCAAGGAGGAGGATGGCGGTCGACAGGAATCCGCAAAATGCGACGACGCGGCGGGAGATGCGGAGGGGCAACAAGCCACTGATGAGTGATCCGCAGCCTCCAAAGAGAAGAGGCAGAACGGATAAAAATGCCGCGTGCTTCGCCGATTGGCCGCGTGCTTCGCGCAGGTAGGTCGGCAGCCAGGTGATGTAGAAATACCAGACGAACGAGAAGCAAAAATATTGAAGCGTAAGAAACGCTACCTGCGGCTTGAGGAGGATCGCCAGCCAACTTCGCTTCTGTGTACCGTGGGTGATTGCGATGCCACGAGCGCTTTCGATCAGTTCGAGTTCAGCAGCATTGACGTCTTTGTGCTCTGCGGGATTGTCGCGAAACCAGAGCGCGAAGGCGATACACCAGAAGACACCGAGGCTTGCGAAGAGGACAAACGCCCATCTCCAGCCAACCAGCGCGATGGCGAGCAGAACGAGCGGCGGAGTGGCCGCACCGCCCCATCGCGTGCAAGCCCACATCAACGACTGTGCGGTGATCCTCTCCCTTTTGGGGAGCCAGACGCTTAACATGCGTGTGAGATTCGGAAAGCAGCCGGCTTCGCCTGCCCCAAAGAGAAAACGAATCACCCACATCGAGCCCACGTTCCAGGCTACTCCGGTGAGCGCGGTGAAGGCCGACCAGGCGAGAACAATTTGCAGGAGGACGCGGCGAACTCCTAACTTGTCGCCGAGCAGGCCCATGGGCAGTTCAAATAGCGCGTAGGAGAGCCCAAACGCGCCGAAGACCAATCCCATCTGTTCCTTGTTGAGATGAAGGTCGTGAGAGATTGGCCCCGCCGCCTGCGAGAGAGCGACGCGTTGCACGTAGGAGAGCACCGCCAGGGAGATCGCCATCGTGACGACACCGTATCGTGCACGGCTTGGTTTCATGAACTAAACCTCAGAGAATCTCAGCCAGATACCTGGAGGTATCCATAGTATTCGCAAGAGCTGCTTTGGAGGCTCTCGCGCTCGAAAAAGGATATGCTTATTGACAATTTCCTGTCTGGTTCTTATCGGGTTTAGTATACAGAATACAGTTTGATTTGGCAGTGGGATTTCTGCTGCTGATCGTTAAGTTTGCAGTCTGCATCCTCGTGCATTTGCGGGGCGGCGATCGTTGAAGTCCTCTAGAATTTGTGTCAAGCAGTCTAGCCATTTACCTGCAACAGACGGCCATCGAAGTTGATGAGGCCGTCATGACCCGGAAAAATATCATGACCGAAAAAAAGAAATTTCGCTCCGCAGCGTGGTTTGGTTCGAACGATAAAGACGGATTCATCCACCGCAGTTGGATGCGCGGATATCCCGACGAAGTTTTCGACGGCCGTCCTGTGATTGGCATTTGTAATACGTGGTCGGAATTGACCCCGTGCAATGCACACTTTCGCGAGTTGGCGGAACGGGTGAAGCGAGGCGTCTGGGAGGCAGGGGGGTTCCCTTTGGAGTTCCCCGTGACCTCTTTGGGGGAGACGAATATCCGGCCAACAGCGATGCTGTTGCGCAATCTCGTCAGCATGGATGTTGAAGAATCCATTCGCGCGAATCCGATTGATGGAGTCGTTCTGTTGTGTGGATGCGACAAGACGACGCCAGCGCTGATTATGGGCGCTGCCAGTTGCGATCTGCCGACGATCGTTGTTTCGGGCGGAGCGATGCTGAATGGAAAGTTTCGTGGTCGCGACATTGGCTCCGGAACAGACGTGTGGCGCTACAGCGAAGAGGTAAAAGCCGGGACGATGGGGCTTGTTGAATTTCGCGAAGCTGAGCGGTGCATGTCGCGCTCCGCCGGCCATTGCATGACGATGGGAACCGCTTCGACGATGGCTTGCATGGTGGAGGCGTTGGGCATGAGCCTGCCGGAAAACGCCGCGATCCCTGCGTCGGACTCCAGGCGCCTGGTGCTTGCGCATCATACGGGGCGGCGGATTGTCGAGATGGTTCACGAAGATCTTCGTATCTCGAAGATTTTGACGCGCGAGGCCTTTGAGAATGCGGTCCGCGTGAATGGGGCTGTTGGTGGATCGACGAACGCTGTGATTCACTCGATCGCCATTGCAGGAAGGACGGAAGTCAGCCTCAATCTGAGCGACTGGGACGTGCTGGGACACGAGGTGAAGACGCTAGTCAACCTGATGCCCTCCGGTCAGTACCTGATGGAAGATTTCTACTATGCAGGGGGGCTGCCCACGGTCCTGCGGTCGCTGGGGGAGAACGATCTTCTGCATCGCGATGCCCTGACTGTGAATGGAAAGACGATCTGGGAGAATTGCTGCGACGCGCCGAACTGGAACACCGACGTGATTCGAACGCCCGCCAATCCGCTAACCGAAAAGGGAGGGATCGTGGTGCTGAAGGGCAATCTTGCTCCGGACGGCGCTGTGTTGAAACCCTCTGCCGCTGCGCCCCATTTGCTTGATCATCGCGGGCCGGCGGTGGTCTTCGACAACATTGAGGACTATCACAGCCGCATTGACGACCCTGCGCTGGTGGTGGATGAGAACTCGATTCTCGTTCTGCGGAATTGCGGACCGCGGGGATATCCGGGGATGCCCGAGGTGGGCAACATGGGCTTGCCTACGAAGCTTTTGCAGCGAGGCATCAAGGATATGGTCCGCATCTCCGACGCTCGTATGAGCGGTACGGCCTATGGCACCGTCATTCTGCATGTGGCTCCGGAGGCGGCCATCGGGGGATCCCTGGCGCTGGTCGAGGACGGCGACATGATTGAGGTCAACGTGACGGAGCGCAGACTTCATCTCGAAGTTTCCGAAGAGACGCTTGCACAGCGACGTGCTGCGTGGAGCGCGCCTGAGCCTTCGATGAAAGGCGGCTACCAGCAGCTCTATCGGGATCGCGTGACGCAGGCGGATACGGGCGCTGATTTTGACTTTCTGCGTGGCTGTCGCGGGGCGGGGGTTCCGAGGGAGTCTCACTAATTTCTTGGATTGATAAGGGGATTCGGTATTCCCTCAGGGGCTAAAGCCCCGTTACCTTATCGCGATTTGCGACGTGGCTAAAGCCACGTCCTTTCAAAGCCAAGGCAGTTTCATCTAGCTTGCTTCACTTGGGTGGGAGGACAAACGCGTAGAGCGTATCGCCCGCACCGGCGATGATCCATTGCTTGCCTGCCAGGGTGTAGGTAATCAAACCGCTGGATAGGTTCGCGTTGAGTTCCTTGTGCCCGAGGATCTCTCCTTTGTCGGCGGCGAAGAAGATCAGGTTTTTTTGATCGTCTCCGGTGAGGAGCAGATTGCTTGCGGTCGTCAGAATACTTGAGCCCAACGTACCCGGCGCGTTATTGATGTTCGGATACTCGTGTGCCCATACGATCTTGCCGGTCAGTGGATCGATGGCTTTGAGCACTCGGGGAGAGAGGCCGATCCCGGCACCTGTACCGCCGTAGCCTGAGGGATGCTCGCTGGTGTCGAGCAGATAGTAGATGCTCTTGCCTTCCACCGAGTTCACATACATCAACCCCGCTTTCCGGTTGTAGGCGGGTGCTTCCCAATTGGTCGCATTCACGATGTTGATGGAGCCGCCGACGGAGGGGTCTTTGTCCGGAATAGGGATCGGCTCGCCTTTTGGCGACAGGCCCGAGGAATAATCGAGCGGCACAAACGGCTTCACGACGAGATGTTTTCCGGTCGTACGATCGAGCGTTACAAAGAAGCCATTGCGCGCTGCCTGGGACAGTAACTTCCTTGGCTTTCCGTTGACGACTTTATCGAACAAAATGGGGGCGGTGGTGTTATCCCAGTCGTGGGTGTCGTGAGGAGAGACCTGGAAGTACCATTTGAGTTTTCCAGTATCGAGATCGAGAGCGACGATCGACTCCGTCCACAGGTTGGCTCCGGGGCGGCCTTGACCTGCGAAGACCGGATTGGTATTTCCCGTTGGCCAGTAGATGAGATTGAGACTGGCATCGTAGGTTCCGGGCATCCAGGTCATGCCGCCGCCATGTTCGGAGGAAGCTGCGTTGGGCCAGGTTTTGAGGGCAGGATCGCCGGGGCGCGGCGTCGACCACCAGGTCCACTGCAAGGCACCTGTCTCGGGATCGAACGAGTCCAGAAAGCCGGGCATATCCATTGCGTCTCCGCCTACGCCAACGATCACGTGATTCTTGATGACCAGAGGCGCGGAGGTGGAGAAATATTGCTTCCTCGCGTCTGCGAAGTTTTTGCGCCACAATTCCTTGCCGGTGGTGGCGTTGAGGGCGACAAGCCAATTATCCGGAGTCAGGAAATAGACGGTCGTCTTCCACATGCCCACGCCGCGCTGACCGACGAGATGGCCCCCGTGATCGACCCAGTCGTAGTGCCATATTTCCTTACCACTGGTCGCGTTGAGAGCCCAGACATGATTGGGAATCGTGACATAGAGAACACCATTGACCAGAAGTGGCGTGCACTTGATGACCGGCTCGGGTGCTCCACGTTGCGCACCGACGTCGGCAATCTTGAAGGTCCACCCCGCGAGGATCTCGTTGATGTTGGCGGGAGAGATTTGAGTGAGTGTGCTGAAGCGCTGGCCGGTGTAGTCCCCGTTGAATGTGGTCCAGCTATCGATGGGCGTCTTGCCGATGGCCTGAGGGTCGAGGGAGTAGCCGGACGGCGCTTGTGCGTGCGCCGCGGAGAGGCCAGTCAGAGCCACGCAAAGTAAAAGAAAGGTTTTCATTTGAGTGAGTCCAAATAGGCGGTGACGTTGTGCATATCGGAATTTTTGAGTGTTTTGATGAGCGCCTGGTGTGGAGCGAGAGGGTCTTTCATCTGGACCTCCACGCCACTGTCGCGGTTGATCATGTGGGTTTTGCCGGCGCTGTCGATCAGGGTGATGCGGAAGTCGCTGATCTGAGTGACTCTGCCGGTAACCGTAGAGCCGTCCTGCGACTTTACGGTTGCGGTGATCGAAAGCGAGTGATCTGCGGGCCGAGTGGGCCATACCCAACCTCGCTGCAACTGGTCAGCGGTGCGAAACCTGGTTGCAATGTGGTCAAAAGTGGCTTGGTTATGGCAGGACATGCAGTTTGCCGCGACGTATGCCTTGCCTTGGGCTGCATCGCCAACCAGAATATTCTGGAGCTGATAGGTTCCGCGATTCGCAACATCTTCCACTTGCTGATGAAGAAATTCGGAGATATCGATAAGCTGCTCGTCCGTCATGGACGAGAAGGCGGGCATGCCCTTTTCCGGTCGTCCTACTTTCAGAAAAGGGGCCAGATGCTCGCCATGGTCATCGCTGAGCACTACATCGGAGACGATGAGATTGGGGCCCACCGCACCACGAGCTTGCGGACCGTGGCAGAAGGCGCAGTTGTTCTGGTAGATCGGTGCGCCCAGCGCTGCCTTGGCCTTGTCGGGTGCCGCTCCCAGCCCTAAGAACAGGCGCGTGGAAGCAGCCCGTTGCTCCGGGGTGCCTCCGCGGCCGCTCGGCCTGGGATCCTGCGCGGTCGCCATGACGGCTGGAATGGCGATGCCCCCGACAAGCGTCAACAACATCCATCGCCGAAGCATCGAGACTCCTTTCGCGGAACATTTAGAACGGACAGCAATTTTAGAGTGACAGCAATTCGAGCAAAAGCGAACGCTGACTAATGCGAGGCGTGGGCCTTGTAGGTTTTGGTGAATTGATTCCGGTCGTTGGTGACTTTGATTTGGCCGGCCGGCGTGATATCGACTGTAATTGGATACCCGTTATCAGGAACCGAATTGAGGTTGGCAATGTAATCAGGATCGCCGTTGAGGTCGGGATAGCGGACAGAATAGTGGGCCTTCCACAGTCCGCCGAGACCTGGGTAGGAGGTGACCGTTTTGAGAACGGCCTCGTCGCCGCCTTTTCTTGGGCCGTTCTGCATGAGCGCTACGACGGGGCTTAGCGCGGCGGTGGCAGGGCTGCTGGAAAGGTTCATGCCGTGACCGGTAACGAAGTAGAGATCGACCTTGCCGATCTT
>JBDTDX010000170.1:0-12263 GCA_039922815.1 Granulicella sp. | reverse complement strand
GGCAGCGAGACGAAATCTTGCTTCGTCTTCATGGTTCATTGGAGAGTTGGAGGGCACAGAACTCCTGCGACGCAGCGTATTCCCGAGGATACTGCTTCCTTTGTCGCCTGGGACGGTTTATTTGTCGTCTGGGCGACGGAAGAAGGTTACAAAGCGTTTTGCAGGTATTTTGCCCGGGCCTGCTGGAGCTGGTCGAGTTGCTCCTGCTTGAGGATGGTGGCCGTGCCAAGCTGGTGGGCAGCGAGATGGATGTGGGCGAGGTGCTCGACGGTTTCCATTTTGAGGAAGGCGTCGAGCAGGCTGGGGCCGTAGCTGACGACGCCGTGGTTGGCCATGAGGATGACCTGATGGTTGGCGATCAGGGGGGCCAGGCTGGCGGCGACCTCGGGGGTGCCGGTGGTTGCGTAGGGAGCGAGAGGAACGGCGCCGAGGGTCATGGCGGCCTCTTGGCAGAGGATCTGGTCGAGCGCGCGGCCAGCGCAGGCAAAGGCGGTGGCGATCATGGGGTGGGCGTGCACGACGGCCTCGACATCCTGCCGCTGGCGATAGATGGTGAGGTGCATTTCGATCTCGCTGGTGACCCTGCGGGAGCCGGCTAGGTGGCGCCCCTCAAGATCGACGATGACCATGTCGTCGCGCGTCAGCAGATATTTGCTGGAGCCGGTGGGCGTTACCAGCAAGCGGTGGTCATCCAGGCGGACGGAGAGATTTCCCGAAGTACCCGGCATGAAGCCCAGCCGATACAGCCATCTGCTAAACCTGACGAGATCCAGTCGCGACTGGTTTTCTTCTTTACGTTCCATGTTCAACGACAATACCTTTCCTATGAATCTATCTAATTTTTTGCTGAGAAGTTTTGCCAAAGCGTTTTTTTGTGACGGACGACTCAAAGAATCTTGAAGGGAATGACCCTGGAGCGACTCTTTGGGGCGCGGACAAAGGAGTTTCGCAGCTTTCGCCAACGTTTGCCCACCCGGTCGGAAGCCATGAAGAGTTGCCCTGCGGTGAGCGGCCCGACGGGATAGTGGCCGACAGCGGCAAGTCCCATGGAGGCGATGCAGCCGCATTGGGAGCAGTCGGGATCGCCGCCAAACTGGCAGGGGGTGATGCGGGTGGTGAGGTCGGCGGAGATGGTTTCGGTGGTGCGGGCGAAGATGCACTCCTCGGGGCTGTTGGGAGGTGAGGCGATCTCGCGGATGACGATCTCGGGCATGTCCAGGATGGGGTAGCGCTGGCGGAGCTCTAGCAGATCGGCCATGACGGTGGCGCGCTGGGCGGGCGAGAGGATCTCGGGGTCTGTGGCTCCGCGCTGAGGGGTGAAGAGGCTGAACCAGACCTTGTGGATCTCGGGGTGCTGGCTCCAGAAGGCGAGGAACTCGTCGAGATAGCCGGGGCGTTCGACGATCTGGGAGGTGATGGTGCAGTGGATGGTGATCTTGGCACCCTTGATGTTTTTGAGGATGCGGTCGTAGGTGGCGGGGGCGCGGCGCGCGTCGTGCTCGGGCTGGAGTCCGTCGATGGAGACGACAACATTGAGCAGTTTATACAGATGCTGCCACTCGGCGGGAATGGTGCGGAAGGCGCTGGTGACGACTTGGGTGTGGATGCCGCGGGCTTCGATCTGGGGGAGAAGGAGTTCGAGCTCGCGATAACGGACGAGTGGATCTCCGCCGACGAGGGAGACATGGAGGGGCTTGTATTCGTCGAGAAGAGCGAGGATGCGGGTGACGAGTTCATCGCCCTTGAAGTCGGAGAGCTGGCGGAGCTGGATGTCGCTGCCGAGATGGGCGTCGTCGAAGGCGTAACAGCCGGGGCAGCGGAGGGGGCATTCCTTGGTGATCTCGATGGACAGGGAGGGAGCGCGGCCGGTGAGAATTGTGGACCATGCTTGTAAGACTTCTGACTTTTTCATTATTTCCTCCGCTAAACATGGACTCGAACGCTTCAGATTGGTCATGAATGCCGGTAAAGGCGCTTCATGATGAGGCCACCGGGATAATCACACCTTGAGCGGGTGGCTTGCAGAAGGGGAGAAGAGACTGGGGCGGAAGGAGTCGGGTACCGGGGTAGAGAGCGCTGCGTGTGTGTGTCGGAAAATCTGACGGGGCTGTCGGTCCTGATAGTGGGTGAAAAGCCGCGGAACGGCGAGCAGGATGGCGACGCCTTCCCGGCGATGACGGGCGAGTACGGATACAAGGCAAAAAACAGTGACCAGAGCGAAGCAGCCTAACTCGAGATTCCAGCCGCCTCGCAGGAACTTATCGAAGGTCCAGAGGTAGCCCGTGATGGGCATGAGCAGGAGTACTAGAAAGGCGATGGTAATGAGGATGCGGCTGCACACGAGAGACGACGGCCTGAGGCCACGAAAGACCTCTGCCGATAGCCGGGTGGAAGTGCATGATGGATTCAAAGCCCCTCGCAATTCAATGCTAATTGTCGCCGTTTGATTTGCCAACCGGGGCTCCCTGCCTTGATGGGTCTTTATCTCGATGCTTAAATCTGAAACACTGGTTGTATGAGCACAATAGCGACGAAGGTGTTTGCGGACCGAATTGGCCGCATTGAAGTTTCGGCAACGATGGCAATCACGGCTGCAGCCTTGAAGCTGAAGTCTGAGGGCGTAGACCTGGCGAACTTTGGTGCGGGCGAGCCGCACTTTGCGACGCCGCAACACGTCAAGGATGCGGCGATCGAGGCGATCCAGCAGAACTTTACGCGATATACGAACGTTGCGGGCACGCCCGAGGTGCGCAAGGCCGTCATCGAACGGCACGCGGCGGACTTCAAGTCGAACTATACGCCGGACGAGTGCGTGTTTACGACGGGCGAGAAGCTGGCGCTGTTCAATGCGGTACAGGTGCTGGTGGATCACGGCGACGAGGTGATTCTGCCGGTGCCGTACTGGGTATCGTTCAAAGACATCATTCAATATGCGGGCGGCGTGCCGGTCTATGTCGAGAGCCACGAGGAGGAGAATTTTCGCGTGACGGCGAAGATGATCGAGGCGGCGATTACTCCTCGGACGAAGGCAATTATTTTGAATACGCCGTCGAACCCCTCGGGTGCGGTGATGGCACCTGCCGATCTCGAAGCGATTGTGCGCCTGGCGCATAAGCATGGGATTTATTGCCTGCTCGATGAGTGCTACGTCTACCTGACCTTTGAAGGCGAGATGGTGAGCGGGGGGACGTTTACAGACTGCAAGGAACATGTGATCGTGCTGGGGTCGCTCTCGAAGACGTATGCGATGACGGGCTGGCGGGCGGGATTTGCGCTGGGGCCGAAGGCGATTATCGCGGCGATGAGCAAGCTGCAGTCGCAGAGCACGAGCAACACGGCGAGCATGGTGCAGAAGGCTTCCATTGCGGCGCTTTCGGGCTCGCAGGAATGTGTAGCGCAGATGCGGGCGGACTACATTACGCTGCGCGATCGGACTTTGAAGGGGTTCGAGACCATCCCGGGGCTGACCTGCACGGTGCCGCAAGGGGCGTTCTATGTGTATCCGAATGTGAGCAGCTTCTTTGGCAAGGGCGGCGTGAAGACGGCGTCGGATGTCGCGGCTGGCTTGCTGAACGAGGCGCATGTGGTGGTGGTTCCGGGCGAGGCGTTTGGAACGGCGGATCATATACGGCTGTCGTATGCGGTTGCGCATGACGTGGTGGATGAGGGCGTGAAACGGATGCGCGAATATTTTGCTGGACTGAGTTCGTAGGCTCTTCGGAAACACATTTTTCCTGAGAGCCTCGGCACTCGGGAACGGGCGGCCGATAAGACAGGAAACGATGGGAATTCAGTTTGCTCCGGTAATTCTGGCAGGCGGCAGCGGGACGCGATTCTGGCCTCGCAGCCGCCGCGCCCGCGCAAAACAGGTGCTGGCACTCGATGGCGAGCGCACAATGATTCAGCAGACGCTCGACCGTCTTTTGCCGCTGGCTGCGGCGGAGGATGTTTGGGTGATGACGAACGAACTGCTGCTGGAGACGATCTGTGCCCAGCTGCCGAGTGTTCCCCGCACGCAGTTGCTGAGTGAACCGGCGGCGCGGAATACGGCACCGGCGTGTGCGCTGGCAGCGTTTCTGTTGGAGCGGCGTTCGCCCAAGACGGTGATTGGGATCTTTCCTTCGGACCAGGTGGTGGGTGACGGAGAGCGGTTCGCGGAGGTGATTCGCGCGGGCGTGGCGCTGGCGGCGAGTGGGGACAGGATTGTGGTGCTGGGCGTGCCTCCGACGAGACCGGAGACGGGCTTCGGCTATATCGAACAGGGCGAGTTGGTCGATCCGGCGACGTTGCCTTGCGGCGAGATTCCGGTGCGACGGGTGAAGCGGTTTACCGAGAAGCCGAATCTTGCGGCGGCGGCGGAGTTTGTCGCTTCGGGAAACTATGCTTGGAACGGTGGGATCTTTCTGTGGAGCGCGCAGACACTGACAAAGGCGATTCGGGAGTTTTGTCCGGCGATGGCTCCGCTGCTGGAGAAGATTGCTGCGGCGTATGGAACGGCTGATTTTGAGCGGGTGTTTTCGGAGGTGTATCCGCAGTGCGAGAACATCTCGATCGACTGTGCGGTGCTTGAACCGCGATCGGCGAAGGGTGAGGGGGGCAACGAGATCTATTGCCTGCCAGCTGATTTTGCGTGGAAGGATTTGGGATCGTGGGCGGCACTGCATGAGCACCAGATGACGCTGCCGGCGTTTGCAGGAAGCCATGGAGCGAATGTGGTGGATGCGGCGGACAGCGTGACGATTGAATCGCACGGCAACTACGTGTTCGCGCCGGGCAAGGCGGTGGTGCTGCTGGGCGTCGACGACCTGGTGGTGGTGGAGACGGAGGACTCGCTGCTGATTACGACGCGGGGGCAGTCGCAGAATGTGGGTAAGGTGGTAAAGACGCTGCTTGAGGCTGGACGGCACGAACTGATTTAGAGCAGGGTGTAGGGAGTGAAGGCGGCTATGGCGAGTGCGGTTAAGTTTGGGACGGATGGGTGGCGCGGGGTCATTGCGGACGACTTTACCTATGCGAATGTGCGGGTGGCGGCTTCTGCGATTGCGCACTATGTGCTTGCGGCGGAAGACGCTTCCAAGGGCGTTTGTATCGGGTGGGATACGCGTTTTGGGTCGCAGAGTTTTGCGCGTGTCGTCGCGGAGGTGCTGTCGAAGGCGGGGATTCCTGTGATGCTGCCGGATGCGATTACGCCGACGCCCGCGTTGAGCTATGGAGTGCGGGAGCTGCGTGCGGCGGGTGGGGTGATGATTACGTCGAGCCATAATCCGGCAGAGTGGAATGGGGTGAAGTACAAGGCCAGCTATGGCGGGTCGGGAAAGCCTTCGATCATCGCGGCGATTGAAGGGTATCTGGGCAAGGAGCTTGCGGTGGCGAAGGTGCCGGGAGCGATTACAGAGGTCGACTTCAATACGGACTACATTGCGGCGATTGCGCGGTTTGTGGACCTTGAGGTCATCAAGGCTTCGGGGTACAAGTTTCTGATCGACTGTATGTATGGAGCTGGGCGCGGAGTGATAGCGGGGATCTTTACTGAGGCGGGGATTCCGTGTATGGAGATGCGGGCCGAGATTAATCCGGCGTTTCCAGGGATCAATCCGGAGCCGATTCTGCCGCATATCGCGGAGACGCAGCGGCGGGTTGTGGAAGAGAAGTGCGACGCGGGGCTGATTACCGATGGCGATGCGGACCGGATCGGCGCGGTGGATGAGCATGGCAATGTGGTGGACGCGCACAAGATCTTCTCGGTACTGCTGGAGTGGCTGCTGCGGCGGAAGCAATGGCCGGGCGATGTGACGCGGGCGTTCAACACGACGAAGATGCTGGACCGGATTGCGGCGAAGTATGGGCGGACGCTGCATGAGCATGGGATCGGGTTCAAGTATGTGTGCGACCTGATGCTTGAGAAAAATATTTTGATTGGCGGCGAGGAGTCGGGCGGGATCGGCATCAGCAAGCACCTGCCGGAGCGCGATGGGATGCTGAACTCGCTGTTGCTGGCGCAGGTGATGGCGGATGAGAAGAAGACGCTCGGCGAGCTGGTGGCGGCGCTACAGGCGGAGTACGGCGAGCATCAGTATGGGCGCATCGACATGCACATTGACGAGGCGCTGAAGCAGTCGGCGATTGCGCGGGCGGGCGCGATGAAGGCCAGCGATGCGATGGCCGGGATGAAGGTGCTGCGCGTGGAGACGATGGACGGGATCAAGTTTTTTCTGGAGAACGAAACCTGTGCCGGAAAGGCGAACGCTGCTGAGACGTGGCTGCTGCTGCGGGCGAGTGTGACGGAGCCGCTGCTGCGCGTTTATTGCGAGAGTTGCTCGGTAGAGTCGGTAGCGAAGGTGTTGAAGGCTGCGGAGAGTTTTGTGTTGCAGGGGGCTGTTTGAGCGAGGTGGTTGCAAGTAGCGTTGTGGTTCAGACGAAGGGGTTGCTGTTCGATATGGACGGCGTGTTGATCAGCTCGATTGGGTCGGTGAACCGGTGCTGGCGGCGGTGGGCGGCGATGTACGACGTGCCGGATGCGGAGAATTTCATGATTCCGCATGGGGTGCGTGCGGTGGACGTGATTCGTAGCCTGCGGCCGGATATTGATGTGGCCGAGGGGCTGCGGGTGATCGAGGATATGGAGCTTGAAGATACGGCGGACCTGAAGGTGCTGCCAGGAGTGCGCGAGCTGCTGGCGTCGCTGCCGCTGGAGCGGTGGGCGATTGTGACCTCGGCTACGAAGCGGTTGATGCTGGGACGGCTGGAGGTGGCCGGGCTTCCAGTGCCGGAGCGGCTGATTGCGGGCGATATGGTGGTGAACGGGAAGCCGCATCCTGAGCCGTATCTGCGAGGCGCGGGGTTGCTGGGGCTGGCTCCTGCGGATTGCGTGGTGGTCGAGGATGCCCCGAGCGGCGTGGGTGCGGGGAAGGCGGCGGGTTGCCGTGTGCTTGGGGTGTTGGGGACGCATCGGATTACGGATCTGGTGGAGGCGGACTGGGTGGTGGGGTCGCTTGAGGATGTGCGTGTGGATGTGGGTGGGGATGGGTTGGCTATGCGGTTTGCGGGGTTGCGGTAGGGTGTTTGCGTTTCCCACCCTTCGCGGTGGGGCTGCGAAGGATGGGGCACCCCGGGGTTTCGGGTGGGACTGGATTCTGGGTGGAAAGGTTTCGGAGGGTTGTGGGGGATTTGGGTCTGTCGGGGTCCTTCGCTGCGCTCAGGATGGCAGCTTTTTGTGTGTGGTAAAGAGAACAGGCAACCGCAACGACGAAATACAGGGGTTCTTCACTTCGTTCAGAATGACGAACTGTTCTCCGCTAGCGGGCGAGGAGGAGGGACTCTACGAGGTGGAGGTCTTCTTCGGTGTCTACGCCGATGGTGTCGAAGTCGGTGGGTTCGACGTAGAGGCTGAGTCCGTTTTCGAGGAAGCGGAGCTGTTCGAGGCGTTCGGTGGTTTCGAGCGGGGCGGGGGTGAGGGTGGCGAAGCGGTCGAGTGCGGCTTTGCGGTAGGCGTAGAGACCGAGATGTTTCCAATAGGTGATGGTGCCGGTTTCGTCGCGGTCATAGGGGATGGTGGCGCGGGAGAAGTAGAGGGCGCGACCATCGAGGGCGGTGACGACTTTGACGGCGTTGGGGTTGGCGATGTTTTTTGGGGTGCAGGGGACTTTGAGGGTGGTGACGTCGACGTGGGGGTTGGGGACGCCGTTGGTGCTGAAGGGGCGGAGGAGGTCGGTGAGGTGCTGGTGGCGGAGGAGGGGTTCGTCGCCCTGGATATTGATGTAGATGTCGGCCGGGTGAAGCTGGGCTACGGCGTGGACGCGGTCGGAGCCGCTGGGGAGGGTGGGCGAGGTCATCTCGACGGGCCAGTTATTTTTGTGGCAGAGGTTGGCGACTTCGTCAGAGTCGGTGGCAACGAGGACGTGGTCAAGCTGGGGGCAGGCTCGGGCGGCCTCGATGACCCAGGCGAGCATGGGGCGTCCGGCGATTTCTCGGAGGACCTTGCGGGGAAGACGGGTGGAGGCGAGGCGGGCGGGGATGACGCCGAGGACGGTGGGCTCACTCATATAGCAACGGTACCTCTTGAACTAAGGCGGTTTCGCCGGTTCCGAACGAAGAGGTAAACGCTTGTCACCAATGTCGCTGTAAGGGCAGGAGCAAAACTATAGAGAAAAGCCAGGAATGTCGCGAGTCCGCATTGCCCATCTTGTTGACCGGGTGCACAGTCCGGCATTGCGACGTGGAAGGCAATAAAGGAAATCGCGAATACTACAGCGGTAACGATAGCAACAATCAATAGGGATTTTAGAAAAAGCAGGGATTTCTCCACCGTTTGACCTTGCTTGTCGGGATTCGTATCATCATTCATGGTGGCACTTGGGTGAGTGCGGCTATTTTATAAACACCCGGCGGTGTAGCTCAGATGGTTAGAGCGACGGACTCATAACCCGTAGGTCCCCAGTTCGATCCTGGGCACCGCCACCACTTGATTTCGAGTAGGGAGTCGGTGAACTGCGTTCCAGAGTATCATTTTGGCTAGAGTGATTTCGCAGTCGGCAGGAAGGGAAGATTCCCTCAGGGACTAAAGCCCTTTGCAAGGGAGGATCGTCATGGCGTGGCTGAAGGCACGCCCTTTCAAAACGTCCCCTTTCAAAGCTGCTGCGACTTCGTTCGGAACGCTGCGTCTAACCGATGTTTGTGGAGAAGGTACCGTCTTATGCCGAAGAGTTCGAAGATTCTGTTGCTTGTTGTCTCCGTTGCGCTGGTGGTGGCGGTGTTTCTTGGCGTGAATGCGAGTGGGGTGAGTGCGGCGACGGATACGCAGGATGGGGCGTACAAGCAGATCAACGTCTATAGCGAGGTGTTGCGGCACATCCAGACGGATTATGTGGTGGAGCCGAATATCCCCAAGGTGACGAATGGGGCGCTGCGTGGGCTGCTAGAGTCGCTCGATGTGGACTCAAGCTACCTGACGCCCGAGGAATACAAGATGTACAAGTCGCAGGTGGCTGGCAAGGCGCAGGTGGGGATCAACATCTCCAAGCGCGGCGGCTATGCGATGGTGGTCTCGGTGGTGCCGGGAAGCCCCGCAGACAAGGCGAATTTGAAGGACGGCAACTTTATTGAAGCGATCGGGACGACGGATACGCTGAATCTTTCGCTGGCGGTGATCCAGAAGATGCTGGAAGGGCAGCCGGGGACGGAGCTTTCGCTGGGTGTGGTGCGGCCGGGCCGCGCGGTTCCTGAGAAGGTGACGATGACGCGGACGATGGTGACGTTGCCGCCGGTGCAGGAGACACTCTATGACAACTCGACGATTCTGTATCTGAAGCCGGGCGTGCTGGACCATGAGCATGTGCAGCAGGTAGAAGCCAAGCTGAAAGGGATGCAGAAGGCGGGGAGCAAGAAGATTCTGCTGGACTTGCGGGATGTGGCTGCGGGCGACATGACCGATGCGACGCGCTTGGCAAATTTCTTCCTGAAGACGGGGACGATTGCGACGCTTGAAGGGCAGAAGTTCCCGAAGCAGACATTTGAAGCGGATGCGAAGCTGGCGATCAATGCGACGGCTCCGATGGTGGTGCTGGTGAACCGAGGCACGTCGGGGCCGGCGGAGCTTGTGGCCGGGGCGTTGCTGGATGACAAACGCGCGGAGCTGGTGGGCGAGCGGACGTTTGGCGAAGGCGCACAGCAGAAGACGTTCGAGCTGCCGGATGGTGCTGCGCTGATCCTGTCGGTGGCGAAGTATCAGTCGCCCTCGGGCAAGAAGCTACAGGATGACGGGGTGACGCCGGGAACGCTGGTGGCGTCGAATACAGCCGATGTCGATGATGGTGACGGGGATGATGACGCTACTGCTCCGCCTTCGTCGGAACGGAAGCCTGCTATTACCGGTACTCCGGTTGCGGTGATGCCGACGACGCCTACGGTGAAGAAGCCGGACGCGCAGGTGGATAATCAACTGAATAAGGCGCTGGATATGTTGAAGGCGAAGGCGGCTTAGCGGGCGGGTCGTTAGAGTGGGATGGGCAGGAGATGGATTCGGTCCCACCCTTCGCGGTGGGACTGCGAACGATGGGACACCCGAGAATCCAAAGACGGCTGCGTGCTAAGGTGAGACGCGATGCCTAATTCCTTCAGCCGCAAGCCGCGAGATGGTCCGACAGTGACGGCCCCGTGGCGGCAGTGGGTGCGCGGTGCCTGGAAGGCGGTCGCAGCTCTCGGCCGGGGAATTGCCGTTCTCTTCAAATGGCTGGTTGCGGTCAGCACACCAATTGCGGCGTGGCTGTTCTCGTTTATCGACCTGAGGCGGCTGACTTTTCGTTCGCGGCGGATTGCGGTGCGACAGGCGTTCTATTCGCTGATAGGGATGTCGGTGTTGTTCGGTGTGGTGTGCGGGCTGATGCTGGTTTACTCGGTCGATCTGCCGCAGATGGAAGACCTGGTGCGGTATCGGCCGAACACGACGACGGAGCTGTACGATATTCATGGGAAGGTCTTTGGGTCGTTCGCGCTGGAGCGACGCGTGGTGGTGCCGTATGAGGATTTTCCGCCGGTGCTGCGCGAGGCGATCATCTCCATCGAAGACAAGAGCTTTGAGAGCAACTGGGGGGTGAACCTGTTTCGCGCGGTGGGCGCGGCGTGGCGCGATCTGCATTCGAAGGGGCGGGCGCAGGGTGCGTCGACGCTGACGATGCAGTTGGCGCGGAACCTGTTTCTTTCGTCGGAGAAGACGTATGGGCGAAAGTTTCAGGAGGTGCTGCTCTCGATGCAGATTGAGCGGCGGTTCACGAAGCCGCAGATCTTCTCGCTGTATGCGAACCAGATATATCTGGGGAGTGGGACGTATGGGTTCGAGGCGGGGTCGGAGTATTACTTTTCGAAGCATGTGAAAAACCTGACGCTGCCGGAGGCGGCGCTGCTGGCGGCGTTGCCAAAGGGGCCGGCGCTGTACTCGCCGCTGCGGCACCCGGTACGAGCGATGGAGCGGCGGAACCTGGTGATCAACTCCATGTTGCGTGACGGGAAGATTACAGAGCGGCAGGCGGATATGGCGACGGCGGCTCCGCTGGGGCTGAATATCGCTGCGCCGGAGAACAGCGTGGCTCCTTATTTTGTGGAGGAGATACGGCGGCAGCTGGAGAAGGAGTATGGCGCGGAGGAGGTGCATGGCGCGGGGCTGCGGGTGTATACGACGCTCGATCTCGACCTGCAGAGGGCGGCGAACCAGGCTGTGCTCGACGGGACGGCGGTGTATGAGCGGCGGCGGGGGTGGAAGGGCAATCTGAAGAATGTTGCGGACCAGTTGGAGGAGTATCGGCACGCTGACTGGGCGCAGCCAGTGGATACGGGCAGCTATGCGCATGGGGTGGTGATGACGGCGAGTGCGCGGCGCGTCCTGGTGAAGGTGGGCACCGTGGCGGCGGTGCTCGATCCGCCGGACTGGGCGTGGACGCAGATATGGAGCGGGGACAAGCTGTTGAAGGTGGGCGACATCGTCTACGTGAAGATTGGGGCGAAGCTGCCGGCAGTTGCGGGGAACGAAATCGAGGGATTTCGTGCGTCCCTTGAGCAGGACTCGGGGGCGCAGGCGTCGTTGATGGCGGTGGATAATGCGAACGGCGAGGTGCTGGCGATGGTGGGCGGACGCGACTATGCGTTGAGCCAGTTCAACCGGGCGACGCAGGCGCAGCGGCAGGTGGGGTCCTCGTTCAAGCCGTATGTGTATACGGCGGCAATTGAGGCCGGGGCCAAGCCGACGGACATTATTGTGGACGAGTTGACGACCTTCGCGACGCCGGGGGGCTACTACACGCCGCATAACTACGAGACGGATTTTGGGGGAGCGATGACGCTGACGAGCGCGTTTGCGACGAGCCGGAATATTCCGGCGCTGAAGCTGGCGCGAGACCTGGGGATGCCGAAGGTGATTGCGACGGCACACCGGTTTGGGGTGACGAGCAATCTGCCGAACTTTTTGCCGGTAGCGATTGGCGCGGCGGATATGACGCTGTATGAGCAGGTGGGAGCGTATTCTGTGTTTCCGAACGATGGGATACGGATTGAGCCGCACCTGATCCGAAAGCTGGTGCAGGCGGATGGGCTGCCCCTGAAGGAGCATGTGCCGGCGGTGACGGAGGTGATCTCGGTAGCGACGGCACGGACGATGATGGTGCTGCTGAAGGCGGTGGTGCAGTATGGGACGGGGTCGGCGGCGCTGTCGCTGGGGCACCCGCTGGGAGGCAAGACCGGGACTACGAACAACTACACGGATGCGTGGTTTGTGG
>JBDTDX010000169.1:0-8185 GCA_039922815.1 Granulicella sp. | reverse complement strand
GGTTCTGGTCCCGTTGGCGACCGCTAATCCAGGCTGCTTCGTATAACTCTTTTTATATAAAATTATGCGTTACATCTTGTGTAATTGTACTATACTGAAAAGGTGATTAGGAGCTTACTGCAAGCGTGGAGATTCGGTTCAAAGAGCAGAAACTTGATCGGTTGGAAACTGACGGCACGTTCGACGCCGGCTTTTCACGCGAGATCGTGCGCGCTTACCGGAAATGCGTGCAAATCATTCGATCAGCACAAGATGAACGCGTGTTCTACAACTTGAAGTCTTTGCATTTTGAAAAGCTGAAGGGCAACCGAAATCATGAGCACTCGATGCGACTCAATAAACAATGGCGCTTGATTATCGAGCTTGAAGGGATCGCACCCAACAAACCCGTCGCAGTGATCAGCATTGAGGATTACCACTGATTTGGAGTGGTGAAGCGACCTCGTGGAGGGGGGAGCAACCATGGAAATGATTGAGAGAATGCCGGCAGAGGTCTTTTCGCCCGGGGAGCTAATCAAGGATGAGATCGAAGCGCGCGGTTGGAGCCAGGTAGAGCTCGCCGAAGTACTCGGTCGTCCTGGGCGGCTCGTCAGTGAATTGATCGCCGGGAAGCGTGCCATCACGCCGGAGACGGCGAAGGGGCTTGGCCAGGCGTTTGGAACCGGTGCACAGTTTTGGCTGAATATGGAGAGCTCGTATCAGCTTTCCAAGGTAAAGAGCGACAGCAGCAACGCTGTCGCTCGTCGCGCCAAGCTGTATGAGATGGCTCCCGTGAAGGAGATGACGCGCCGTTCATGGATTCAGCCAACCGACAACATCGACGTTTTAGAGAAGAGTGTGTGCAGCTTCTATCGAAAGTCATCGTTGGATGCTCCCATGCCGCAGTTGGCGCATGCCGCTCGAAAAGGCTCCTCTTACGAAGAGCTGACGGCTCCTGAAGCTGCGTGGCTTTGCCGTGTGCGGCAACTTGCGGAGGTGATGGAGGTCAAGCCATTCTCCGAGATAGCGTTCGCAGCAGTATTCGTCCAGCTAAAGACGATGCTCCGAGATACCGACGCCGTTAGGCAGGTTCCGGTCGTGCTGGCGACTGCCGGTTTGCGTTTTCTGATTGTGGAGACCTTGCCCTCAACACGGATCGATGGTGTATGCCTATGGCTAGACCCCGTCTCGCCCGTCATCGCGCTCTCATTGCGATATGACCGCATCGATGGCTTTTGGCATACACTTTTGCATGAATGCGCTCACGTAAAACATAAGGATGGACTAACCGGCGATGTCTATTTGGATGTAGACCTTGTGGGGGATGAAGTCGATTCCTCTGCGGCAAAACCAGAAGCTGAGTTGAAAGCAGACGAGTTTGCCTCCGGCTTCTCTATACCCAAATCGGAGTTGGACGGGTTCATCGCACGTGTAAGGCCATTGTTCTCGAAAACGCGTATCCAAGCCTTTGCGGCCAAGCTCAATGTTCATCCGGGACTGGTAGTTGGGCAGCTTCAGTACCGCAAGATGATCCCGTATTCGCATAGCAGAGAGATGCTGGCGAAAATCCGGCCCATCCTCACGGAAACAGCATTGACAGACGGGTTCGGCAGCATTCTTTCAAACGCTCGTTAGGAGAAGCCATGTCTTACTACGAACAGCTTCAAAGCCTCTACCGCCGCTATGAGAAGGATGGGCATATGCAGCCCTTCACGATGCATGATCTTGCCTCCTGGGCCTACGACAACGGCTTATGCCAGCCTCAGCGGTCAACAATCGCTTCTTCCGACGAGATGAAAACAATGGTGCGGAGACTCCTTGGGGATCGATTTCGTCTCGTCCTTCGTGCAAAGAAAGTGCTCCCCGTTTATGCGGTTGTGGTCAAGAAGCATGATCAAAAGTTGACCAAGAGCACGAAGGATCCAAATGGGATTCCATCGGCAAGCTACTCTTCTGGTTGGTAGACCGTATGAAATGCAACGATGGAAGACCTCGGGACTTTTCTTCAACGTTATGTTACAGACCGTCCCGTAGAGTCGTGATACTCAATGTGCATTCAAAAATGACGTTCGTACGCGAACGTAAAATTCTCATGTTCCTCGCCTATGGTTCCGACAGAAGAGCCGAACGGATTGCGTTCGATCTGACCTACTGAACGGAGAACACCATGGGATTCACTTCGCGGATTGCCCTATCGTCTTTGCTCCTCGTCGCTGTTGCAACTCCAGCCATCAGCCAAACGCCCGCTGCTCTCAGTCAAACGTCCGCCCCTGGCGCTGTTTTTGCCATGACCAACCGCACTGGAAGCAACGAAATCATCGCGTTCAAGCGCTCCGCTCGCGGAACACTGACTCAGACCGGCCGTTACTCAACTGGCGGCAACGGCATTGGCGTCGATTTCGACACCCAAGGCGGTCTCCGGCTCAGCGACGACCACCGCACTCTCTACGCCTGCAATCCAGGCAGCGACAACGTGAGCGTGTTCGAAGTGGAGGGCAGCGAACTGAAGCTGATACAGAAGGTGTACGCCGGCGATCAGCCCTTGAGCCTCACCCTCTCCGGAGATTTGCTTTACGTGTTGGATGGCTCCGTGGCATCGACCCAGATCACTGGCTTCAGAATTGGCTTCAAAGGCACGTTGACGGCGTTGCCAAATTCAACAAAAGCCTTGAGCTCTCCGATCGCAGTTCCGGGAGAAATTAGCTTTAGCCCCAACGGCAACTTGATCGCGGTCACTCAAAAAGTAGACAGCTCCATCGGGCCCACGATTGATATCTTTCGTATCAACAAGAATGGTCTTCCCAGCGATCCGATCGCAAACCGTTCCTATGGCAAACGCCCCTTCGCGGAAGCTTTTCGTAAGAATAATCAGCTGTTAGTTGTTGAGTCCGGGCTTCCTGCCTTCAACGAAACCGCCGTGTCATCCTATGACGTGAATCGTCCAGACGGCACCCTTACCCCCATCACCGGCTCTGCGAAAAACGATCAGACCGATGGCTGCTGGATCGTCATCACCGAGGACCAGAAGTACGCCTACACCGCAAACTTTGTCAGTGGCACCATTTCAAGCTATCGGTTGAACCGTAACGGGAGCGTTACTTTGATCAGCGGTTCAGAGGCCTTCCAGGGGCTTACAAGTCAGCCGACCGATCTCGCCTTCAGCGAGGGCAGCCACTACCTCTACAACCTCCTAAGAGGCACCGGTGCCGTATCGGCATTCGTCGTAAACGATGATGGCAATTTAGCGGCACTTGGCGTCTATGGAGCCGGTGGCGGCATTCCGGTTGCCGACGGTGCCTCCGGTCTCGCCGCTTACTAAGGCTCGATCAATCCGCTGCGGCATTGACGCAACACCATCACACCACTCATCCGCAGCTTGCTCGCACAGAAGCTCTTACAAAAAACTGACGACCCGCGCCGCAGTCCATCGGAATCTGATTCCGTTCGGCGGCGCGGCATCGCAGTGTAGCTACATAAGGAGGCAACATGGAAGCAACTGTCCTGAATTCCGAAGATTTCGCCCTTCGACTGGAACGAGCAGGCGCGCTGGTGCTGCGCTACGGCCTGGTTCTCATCCTGCTGTGGATCGGCGGCTTGAAGTTCACCGCGTACGAAGCCAAAGGCATCGAACCGCTCGTCCTCAACAGTCCCTTCCTCGCATGGGCTCACCACGCCTTTGGCGTTTTCGGCGTCTCCCGTCTGCTCGGTGCTACCGAAATCATCGTCGGCCTACTGATCTTGTTGCGGGCCGTAAATGCGCGCCTGTCAGCTCTAGGCAGCATGGCTGCCGCGTTCATGTTTCTGACTACGCTCAGCCTGCTATTCTCCACTCCAGGCGTCATCGCTCCGGGATATTCTTTTCCCGTTCTCTCCGCCAATGTTGGACAGTTCATAATCAAGGATCTTGTTCTCCTTGGCGCCTCCATCTGGACCGCTGGCGAGGCGCTTCACGCATCCCGTTTGCAAAAGCCACTTCAATAAGCGGCTTCCATCTTCGGCAGCAAGAAAGGGCGCTATGGTTCCCACCCGGGAGATCGAAGAGCAAGGGGAAATCGCACCTCTTAGAACCCATCAGGACTGCCGCACGCTGACCGGCCTAGTATTTGATAGTCTGCCTCCGCAGCGCGCGCTTGGCGCACTCCATCATGTCGCCAAAGGCACCTTCCTTTGGACCGCCGACACAGTCAAGCACGATGTCTATTTTGTGAAGCGCGGCCAGATAGCCATCCTGCTCAGCGACTCCGTCGGTGGCGAAGTGATCGTAAGAATCGTTCAACCCGGCGAGCTCTTCGGCGAGCTCTGCTTTTGCTCGCTGCGGAGCAAGCCGCGAGACAATTGCGCTCAAGCACTTGTGGATTGCGAAGTATTCCGCATGGATCTTTCAGAATTCCTGACTCATTTGAGGCGAGACGCAAATGCTCTGGAAGCATTCGCCTTCACTTTTTGTAAAAGGCTGGCGGATGCCGAAAATCGCATCGAAGTTCTTTCCCATCGCGGCGCGGAAGCGCGCCTGGGGAGATTGCTGCTTCAATTAGCCGAGTCACTTGGCCTTGAAAGCGCGCGCCGAAAAGGGGAGCGCAAGCTAGCCATCGGTCATGACGAACTGGCACGCATGGCCGCAATGACGAGGCCTCACGTGAGCGTAACTATGAGCAAACTACGAAGCCGCGAGTTGATTCACTACGAACGCGGCAGCCAACTCACCGTTCACATAACGCGTCTCGCAAAATACCTCGACCAGCAAATACCGAATAGCGCAGGGTGAATCAATCAATGCTTCTTCGTCGGTGCGGTCGGCAATCGTGGATAAAGCTCATCTGCATGCTTCTTTTCATCCATGGTCTTCAAGAGTAGTGTGCCGTGCTCTCCTAGTCCAAGGATTTTGGCCCAACTCGGCGCCGCCGTACGAAGCAATCGCGTAATCTTTATCGGTTTTGAAGAACTCGCCGCTCGGTGAAGGCGGAACGCCGAAGAGATAGCCCCGACCAGGGAGGCTCTAGCATGGGGATTCCAGCGGTTGTTACAGGCATTGCAGGCGATGGGAGCAAAACTGTTAGGGTTTTTGCTATGATGCAGGATCGCGGCTCGGATAGTTCTTTCCAGAAAGATGCTCTGCTTGGCGTTGAAGGCGGAAAAATCAGTGCAAACAATCCTGCGGGTTATGCGAGGCGATACTCCATCGAGACTAATGCGAGTTGGGTGGTTAACCCAGGTGGAGAGCCAAAATTCTATTTGAAGCTGGATCAGTCGATAGTTAACACGAAGACGGAAAAATCGGGTCCACTGGAGTGGTACTTAAATGTGGCAGCGCCCTGGTCCTTTGAGCACGAGGTAGACTTTCCGGCAAACTGCACCGCGAAAACACCGTGCAGAGGCGATGCTGTTTCCGCGCTAGCGAGTGGACGCTATTTTGGATGCGGGGCGGACAAATGGGGTCGCGATGGTGGTGCCGACCGAAGGATGGAAGACCCCACGCGCCTACAATCGGCCGAACGCTGAATATGTAGTATTGCTCTATAACGCAGTCTGGGCTGCACCACGGAGAACATTTGCGTCTGTGCTGGAACACTCGTTGCCTGAATGGGGGTACATCGTTTCTCGTGGTATATCTGCGTGGGGTCGTGGCAACAAGCCAGCGCTTTTGCGAAAGAACAGCCACCAGCTGGCAAAGAAATCCAGCCTGAGGAACCGGAATTCACGGCGGCGGTACCGAACCAAAAGGCGAATGCGATTGCTTGTCAGACGACGGAATTCAAACCACAGCCGGAACAAACAGATCAAGCGATTGTGCTGCATGATCCGGCAGGGGAGCAGACGGCTGTCTTCGACACGACACAAGGGGGCGCTCTGGTCTCCCTGCAGTATCACGGGCGGGAACATGTGTGGGGCTATAACGGCGGTGGCTTGTTACAGATGGCGTTTCACAATCGGATGAAAGGAGCATGGGATGGGGACTACAACCCGACGCAAGCAGGCGATGGGAGCGCGAACTCGACCGTGACGGGAATTGCGTGCCGCGCCGACCGTAGCGCCGACATTCTTACCTCCATGCTAGATTTCAACCACAACAATGGTTTTTATTCAAAGGCGTTGATTGCGGTGTGGAATGGGCGGGTGAACGATATGGTTCCGTTGAGTTATGCGTCGCCGTATCTGCTGGAGACCCATGCGGAGTGGGTGAAAAATCCTGCTTTGCAGCCGGCATATTATCTGCGGCTTAGCGAGCGATTGGTGCATGTTGCAGACGAAGCCGTTGGGCCGTTTTCGTTTGACTTCGCGGCATATGAGCCGTGGTCGTTCACTCTAAGAGCAGTGAGCACGGAGAAAGATTCTGCCTCTTCTAAGCAGGCCAGCTATATCGCTGGAGGCTGGTATACGGATGTGAAGAAGCAGATAGGCTTAGCAGTCGCAATGCCGAGCAGTAATTTTCCCGGAAAGCACGTTCAGGGAGGCTTCAACAGCGATTTCATGTGGCGCAACAGGAACTTCCACCTGGGTTCAAGTGCAGCCTTGGACGGTATTGCTGCAAAAGATTTCACCGGTACGTGATGCCCGGCGCATGGGCCAACGCGCAGAGCTTCGCAACTACTTTGCGGTGAGCCAAAGGAAGTCAGGATGGAACTGCACGTATTGAGGCGGAATCCAATAATTACCGAAATTGCTCTATAAAAGACTTACCTGCTCAGAAAGGCTCTGTTGCAAAAACTCCACGAACGCTCGTCAGCATACTAGCTGTGGGGCTCCTTGCCTGTGCTCAGCCCCCCACATCTTGGGGTCCGAAAAATTATTGCAACAGAGCCTTCTTGCCCGCGTCGTAGCCCTTGAGTCCGGCGGTGTCGGTGTTCTTCACGCTCTGCGCATCAACGATCAAGAAGCTGGTCGTGGAGTTGCGCCCCTGTCTGGCGCGGGCCTCGCCAACCGATTTTTTAGGGCCCGCTCCAGGACGCTGATGCCATCCGGACCGGGTTCGGACCATTTCTGAAAGTACGAATGCACCGTGCGCCACCTGGGATACTCGCCCGGCAGCATCCTCCACTGGCAGCCGCTCTTGAGCAGATACAACACGCCGCAGAACACCTCGTACAAATCCACTGTCCTGGGCTTGGTTCGCTTCCGTACACCCTCCAAAAACGGACGAACAAGCTCAAACTGAGACCGGCTCACGTCGCTGCCGTATACCTTCTTCCTCATCAAGAAAGTGTCTACACAAAATAGCCCCTCCACTAGTAAGTAGATCGTGAACAGTCTCTAAGAAGACGAAGCAGGGAAGTGAAAGACGCTACCCATGCGTGAAGATACAAGGGTGATGCAGAAAGTAATGCTTAGCGGCTTGCCCAGTCCCTCGCTTTCGTCATGGTCCTCCGGATGTAGGAAGCACGTTTCGATGGGCTGGGTTCGCGAGAGAGATAGTCGTCCTCAATGGCACGTCGAGATTTTTGTTGTCGACCGTCTGGAACATCCTTCGCCGAATTGAAGGAGGGGTCTTTGAGGGTGCCTAGGGTCTGGAGGCCATGAGGTATCGGGGTTCGAAGCGGCGGAGGATGTCTTCGGAGCCGTGTTTTACATGGGCGCGCATGGCGGCGTCGGCTTTTCCGGGGTCGGACTGGGAGAGGACTTCGGCGAGCAGGGTGTGGTGCTTTTCGGGAAGCTCGGTGCGGTTGGCGGCGGTGTCGTAGAGCCAGTTGAAGGTGAGGATGTGGTGGCGTTCGATGGCCTGGCAGAGGGCTTCGTGGCCGCTGCACTCGGCGATGCGCATGTGAAAACGGAAGTGCTCTTCGTGGAGCTTGATGTGCTCCTCGCTGGAGAGGCCGCCGAGGCCGGAGCGGCGATAGCTCTCATCGAGGGCGGCGCCCAGGTGGAGAATCTGCTCGCGCTCTTCGTGCGATGCGGATTGGGAAAAGAGGCGGGCAGCCTGCGACTCGAGGGCCTCGCGAACGACGTAGTGGCCGCGGATGTCGTGGAGGGTGGGAATGCGGACGCGGGTGCCGACGCGTGGCCAGCTCTCGACCAATCCCTCGGATTCCAATTGCTGGAGCGCTTCGGTGATGGGGACGACGCTCATGCCAAACTCCTGGGCTAGCTGGCGGCGGGAGATGGGACTTCCTAAAGGCAGAGTTCCGCTGAGGATGCTTGTCCTGATGCGTAAGTAGGCCTGTTTTGAGAGATTTTGGCCCTCTACGGTGCGTTTCATTCTTATAAATATATC
>JBDTDX010000168.1:0-3664 GCA_039922815.1 Granulicella sp. | reverse complement strand
ATATTCGTATGCCATTTCTCTTTACCCGTCATGATGTCGACGGAGACAAGATTGCAATCAGGCGTTTCCATGTACACGCTGCTGCCGGAGATGCCAACTCCCCGGTTGCCGAGCGCACTCCCGCCCTTTGACTTCCAGTCGAAGCGCCAGATGTCCTGCCCGGTCCTCGCATCAATCGCCCAGATATGGTTGTTGATGGAGAAATACATGACGCCATTGACCACGAGCGGTGAGCCGGAGATGCGTGCGCCGCGTCTGCCACCATCCGGATCCTCAGCGCGATGTGTCCACGCCAGCGATAGCGACTTGACCGTCGTTGCGTTGATCTTGGTCAACGGGCTAAACCGGCGTCCCGAATAGTCCCCGTTATACGTCGGCCAGTTGGCCGTTGGCTGCAGAAGAAGCTGTGCCGGATCCAGGGGGGACTGGGCGCGCACCATCACGGAGAGCGCAAGAAGAGCGGCAGACGCACTCAGAACTTTGATCAACTTCATTTCAGGGTCTCCAGGTAAGTCGTCAGGTTGTGAATATCAGCGTCGGTGTACTTATCAAGGAGCGCAACGTGAGCGGCATAAGGATCAACCGTTGTGACCTTCACACCAGCAGTACGTGAAATGGAGCGGGTTGCTCCTGCCTCGTCTTTGAAAGTAACGTTGAAATCATCAATGCGCTCTAACGAGCCACTGAAGGACTTCCCGGACGGCATCTTCACAGTAACCTGAACTTTCTTTCCAGGCGGTCCGATTCTCGGACCTCGCCCTCCGGCATTGGGAAAGAGGAACTTCTGTTGCAGCGTAGCAGGCGTGTAGCGCTTCCCGATTCCAGCAAGATCTCCCGTTGTGGAATGGCACTTTGCACATCCACCAGCCCCATTGAAATAAGCCTCGCCAGCCTTCGCATCTCCGTCGAGGAGTTCAGTCGGTTGATTGGAGTATCCACTTCGCAAGGTCTTATTGACGAGCAGAGTAAGAAACGCAGAGAGGTCCGACAACTGCGCAGTGTCAAGGTTGAAATTGTGGTTGGGCCCCGTTTTTAGCAGGGTCGTCATCTCCGCGCCGTGAAGAGAGTTGAACCGATCATGTAGGACCACAAGCGATCGTATGAGATCTGGCGCCGTCTCGGTCCCTCTTGCATCCGCACCATGACATTTGGCGCAGGACTTTTCGTACGTCTTTGATCCACGGTCGGCTGCGGCTGCATCCACAGTCGGAGCCACCCGTTGCCCCAGGACTGATGTAGAAGCCATCAGTAGCGAGAACCCTAAAATCGCGAGATGCGGTAGCTTTACAGATCCCATCATTTCTCCTTCAACTCTGAGAACACTAGTGTAGCCGCTCAAACATCCAAACTTCAGATCTCGCAATTCCAAAGCAATGCAAGTCAAGATACTGACGGATGCTTCCGTTGCATGTTCATAATTTGAGCGCATTGGTACTTTATAAGGACGGATTGCAAGACTGGATTGTCTCAAAAACCATACTGATAACTGAAGAAACAGGCCTACATTCCGGTAATGTGAAATCAATCGAACGAACCGCCTCCGGCCTTGCGCGTAGCTCCTGATTCAATATACGGAACTACGCGCTGCGGAGAACTCAACAACTATCCCCACCCTCCGACCGGTGACTACTAAACGTCGCAGAGATTCACTGCCTGCAGGAGTGAAGCATGGGGATCTCCGAGCGGCTTGAACTCATGCGCCACATATCCTTTAAAGTTAGTCGCTGCGATCCCGCGCATCACGCCGTCCCACTGCACCTCCTGGTGGTCATTCAGGTCGTTCCGTCCTGGGACGCCGCCGGTATGGAAATGTGCAATGTAATCGATGTTTTTCGTGATGGTCGCGATCAAATCGCCTTCCATAATCTGCATATGATAAATGTCGTAAAGAAGCTTCACATGCGGCGAATCCACCGCCTTCATCACTTCAACGCCCCAGTCCGTGTGATCGGCCATGTAATCCTTGTGGTTCACCTTACTGTTCAGAAGCTCCACGCAAAGAGTGACGTTGGCATCTTCCGCGATCTTCTTGACGCGATTCAAACCGATGATCGAATTCTTCGCGCCTTCCTCATCGGACATGCCATTGCGATTGCCGGAGAACGTAATGACATTCGGAACGCCTGCCTTTGCGGCCAGTGGAATATTCACCCGCAGACCCGCTTCAATCTTGTCGTGATTCTCTAACCGGTTGAGCCCGTCGCGAATCGTGCCCGCCCCGGAATAGCCCATGGTGCAAATCAATCCATACTTCTTCGGAGTTTCATATTCGTTGGGCTGAAGAAGATCGATCCCTTTCAATCCAATGTGAGCTCCATAAGCACACAGGTCATCAAGACTCCACTCCGCATATTCCCACCGGCACACAGACTGCTTGATTTTTCCCTTGCGCTGCATGGGAGGTCCCGATTGAGCAGCGGTCTTCTCCTGGCCCCAGGAAAGAGGGCTGCTGGAGACCAATGCCGCGCCCGCAATGGCGCCCTGCAACATGCTTCTTCGTGAGATCGACATAACGCTACCCTTTCAAACAGAAATGTTAAAGTTGACGGGATGGATAAGTTCCGAAACTCTTCGGGATGTTCAACGCCACATCCCAACTGAGAGTTACACACTTAGACGAAAAGAGGGACAACTGGATAGTGTTGACCCTCTTCATGGTTGAAGCCGGGACAAGAACCACAGGAGCAGTTCGTATCCCGGCCTGGGTTGAGCGTTAGAAGGTGAGCTTCATGGCGAGTTGAATGAATCGTGAATCCGGGGTGTCCTTCTGGAAAGATCTCGGCCCCGTGATCTGACCACCGTTTGCGGTAAGTCCCGTATTCGAAGGACTATTGTTGGACGGAGTATTGAACAGGTTGAAGACGTCAGCGCGGACCTGCAGGCTGTTCGTCGTGCGGTAAGTGAAGTTCTTGAACAGAGACATGTTAGCGCGCTGCTGGCCAGGTCCGTGAATCTGGTTGCTACGACCGCCGAAGTATTTGAGTGCTTCGGGACCCGCGATAAAGACAGGACCAATACCGTTGACCTGGAAAGCTCCAGCGCTCTGTGCGCTAATGGTTGCGCCGTTCGCGCTCGGATTTACGAACGCGCAAGGGTTATACCAGTTCTTTCTGGTACGAACCTGGGTTGGGCAGCTCGCAGCCGGGTGACCTGCAGGGGGTGTGCCGCCAGCCTTGAAGGGATCGCCAATCAGTATTGCGCTGCCTCCGCTGCCAGAAGCATTGGTATACCCGTTTCCACTGGTAATCCCAACGGTGAACGGTACACCAGTCTGCGCTGAGAACGTTGCGCTTGTGTTCCAACCACCCACAAGCAGATTCAACGCACCGCCATGATTCAGGAACCTCCGGTTTTCACCGAAAGGTAGCTCATAGCTGCCGTTGAATGAGACGCGATGACGCACGTCGATTGCCGCATCCGACAGGCTGATCCGGTAATTAACGATCGGGCTATTAATAATGCCGACGCCTCCTCCACTCACTCCGCCACCGCCCAGCCCCTGCGTATGGGCATAGGTATAGTTTGCGGAGAATGCGAGGCCATGCGAAGGACGATGATCGACGCTAATCTGAAGCGAGTTGTAGGAGCTCTGGCCGAAATAATTCAACTGGCCAACACTACCTAGCCCAGGGAAGGGACGGGCGGGGTTGATATTCGCTCCAGC
>JBDTDX010000167.1:0-10001 GCA_039922815.1 Granulicella sp. | reverse complement strand
GTAGGTGGGCTGGGCAGCGATGGCACGGAGGTAGGCGGTAGTAGCGCCAGCGTTATTTTCGCGTGCGTCCTCGACGTAGCCAAGGTTGTAGAGGAGGGTGGCGTCATCGGGATATTTTGCGGTGAGCGTGGTGAGGAGTTTGAAGGCGGTGGGGAAGTCCTGTTTGGCGAGAGCGTTGGCGGCCTGGTCGCGGAGAGGGTCGGCAGGTGCGGTGGTCTGCGTGGCGCTGGCGTCGGTTGTGCCGGGGGGAAGTTGGGCGTGGGCCTGCGGGATGATGAGTAGCAAGAGCAACAACAAAAGCGCAATACGGGGGTCTCTCCACTGCGCTCCGCTTCGGTCGAGATGACGATTTTTTTGTGGAAGACTGAGAACGAGGTTCTTCATGCGAGGACCTCTTCTGGCTGCTCTGTGCGGGCGGTGGCGAGTTTCAGCACGGGGGCCAGCCAATGGCCGGTGTGGCTGGCGGGATTGGCGGCGATCTCTTCAGGAGTGCCGGTGGCGACGATCTGGCCGCCGCCCGAGCCGCCTTCGGGGCCCATGTCAATGACCCAATCGGCAGACTTGATGACATCGAGATTGTGTTCGATGACGAGGAGGGAGCCGCCGCCGTCGATCAGCTTGTGAAAGGCTGCGAGGAGCTTGGCGACGTCGTCGAAGTGGAGGCCGGTGGTGGGCTCGTCGAGAATGTATAGGGTGCGGCTGCGAGCTTTGGAGGCAGCCTCATTCGTCGTGGAGCGATGCGAGATCGTGCGAGCGGTGGCCAGGTGTGAGGCTAGCTTGACGCGCTGTGCTTCGCCGCCGGAAAGGGTCGTTGCGGATTGGCCGAGACGGACATAGCCGAGGCCGACCTCGTCGAGGACGTAAAGCTTGTCGACGATCTTCTGGTGGCCTGCGAAGTAGTGCAAGGCTTCCTTGACGGTCATGTTGAGGACGTCGTGGATATTTTTTGCCTTGTACTTGATATCGAGGATCGCGGCTTTGTAACGGGTTCCGTTACATTCTTCGCAGGGCAGCTCGATATCGGCAAGGAACT
The DNA here is from genome assembly GCA_039922815.1 of Granulicella sp. Lineage (GTDB taxonomy): Bacteria > Acidobacteriota > Terriglobia > Terriglobales > Acidobacteriaceae > Edaphobacter. The sequence goes on along the minus strand of JBDTDX010000167.1, from coordinate 8,968 downwards.
GCATTTCGACGGTGACGGTACCGTCGCCTTCGCAGACATCGCAGCGCCCGCCGGGGACATTGAAGGAGAAGTGGCCGGGACTAAGGCCTTTGCGCTTGGCGTCGGGCTGCGCGGCAAAGAGCGCGCGGATGTCGTCGAATGCCTTGATGTAGGTGACGGGGTTTGAGCGGGGGGTGCGGCCGATGGGAGATTGATCGACAAGGATAACGTCGTTGAGGTGCTGCGTGCCGGTGAGTTCCCGGTAGAGGTTCGCGGGATCGGCTCCTTCGGTCTGGCCGAGAGCCTGCATGAGGGCGCGATAGAGGACCTGGTGGACGATGGTGGATTTGCCCGATCCACTGACGCCGGTTACGCAGCAAAGGAGACCGAGCGGGATGTCCAGATCAACGCCGCGCAGGTTGTGAATGCGCGCGCCGGTGAGTTTGAGATGTTCGCGACCGGGCTCGCGGCGGTGCTTCGGCACAGGGATGGTGAGGCGGCCGGAGAGATATTTTCCAGTGATGGAGTTGGGGTTGGCCGTGACTTCGGCGACGGTGCCGGAGGCGAGAAGCTGGCCGCCTAGCTCGCCTGCGCCGGGGCCGAGGTCGAGAAGATAGTCGGCGGCGCGGATGACGTCGGGGTCGTGCTCGACGACGAGGATGGTATTGCCGAGATCGCGTAGGTCTTCCATGATGTGGATGAGCTTGGCGGTATCGCGGGTGTGCAGGCCGATGCTGGGTTCATCCAACACATAGAGCGCGCCGACCAATCGCGAACCGAGGCTGGTGGCGAGCTGGATGCGTTGCGATTCGCCACCGGAGAGGGTCGAACTGAGCCGGTCGAGGGTGAGATAGTCGAGGCCGACCTGGTGAAGGAAGCTGATGCGCTGGCGGACCTCTTCGAGAATCTTTCCGGCGATTTCAGTTTGTGCCGGTGACAGGTGCAAAGTATCAAAGAAGGCCTGCGCAGCGGTGATGGTGAGGGCAGAGGCCTCGCAGATGTTGGTGTCGTTGATGAGGACGGCACGAGCCTCGGCGCGGAGTCGCTGGCCTCGGCACTCCGGGCAGAGTGCATAGCCACGGAACTTCGAGAGGAAGACACGGACGTGCAGCTTGTACTTCTTACGTTCTAGCGCGGCGAAGAAGCCGCGAATGCCGGGGAAGGAGCCGTTGCCGTCTTCGATAAAGAGGCGGTGGGCGGCGGAGAGATCGTACCAGGGAATGTCGGTGGGGACGTTGGCGGTCTTGGCGGCGCGAAGCATTTCGCCGTGGTGCGGACGGTACTTGGTGGTGGTCCAGGGGGCGATGGCACCTTCGGCGAGGGTCTTCGATTTGTCGGGAATGATGAGGTCGGGATCGAAGTCGATGGTGTTGCCGAAGCCCTGGCAGCGCGGGCAGGCGCCGTAGGGATTGTTGAAGGAGAAGAGGCGCGGCTCGGGCTCGCGATAGGCGCGGTGGCAGGTAGAGCACTCGAAGGCAGCGGAATATCTGAGGTGCGTGGACTCTTCGCCGTCGCGCGGTGCGGTATGAAACTGCACTTCGCCTGACTCACGGTAGCCGGTTTCGATGGCGTCTACGATTCTTGCTCTTGCATCTGGACTGATCGAAAGGCGATCGATGAGGACGAAGATGGGCTGGTCGAAGTTGAGTTCTAAAAGGGACTCGGGGGTAGAGAATTCGACGATGTTGCCAGCTTGATAGAGACGGTTGTAACCCCGGCGGCGGAGTTCGGCCAGGCGCTCTTTGAGAGAGTCGGTGATGTTTGTGACGGTGACGGTTGCTTGTTTTGCAGCAGCTTTCTTTGAAGGCTTCTTGGTTGGCTTAGGAGCTTCGGGTACTTCGGCTGCAGTGCCCTGCATGGGCTCAAGTTTGAGTTCGGCGCGGACGATGGGGAAGAGGGCGTAGGTGCGTGTGCCCTCGGGCAACGCGAGAAGAGCGGCGACGATCTCGTCTACGGTGTCGTGCCGGACGATGCCGCCGCAGTGGAGGCAGGTGACGGTGCCGCAGCGCGCGTAGAGGAGGCGGAGGTAGTCGTAGATCTCGGTTGCGGTGGCGACGGTGGAGCGTGGGTTGCGGGTCTGATTTTTCTGCTTGATGGCGATAGCGGGAGCGAGGCCGTCCATGAAATCGACGTCCGGCTTCTCGATGCGTTCTAAGAATTGTCGCGCGTAGGCTGACAGCGATTCGACATAGCGGCGCTGGCCCTCGGCGTAGACGGTATCGAAGGCGAGCGATGACTTGCCTGAGCCCGAGACCCCGCTGACGACGGTAAGAGCGTTGTGCGGAATGTCGACGTCGATGCTCTTGAGATTGTGAGTGCGCGCGCCGCGAATTGTGATCTGATCATTCATTTGTATTTGATTTGCGAGGGATGCGGACGAAAGATTTCGAGGACCAGAAGGCAGGCTCCGATGACGATGCAGCTATCGGCGATGTTGAAGTCGGGCCAGTGGTAGTGGACGATGTGGACCTCGAGGAAGTCGATGACATGGCCGAGTTCGATGCGGTCGTAGAGATTGCCGATGGCTCCGCCGAGGATGAGGGCGAAGGCGACGGAGGTGGGGTCTACGGCGCGGGCGGCTCGCCACAGCATGACGAAGACGATGACGACTGCTAGCACGGAGAAGGCGATGAGCGCGTTGCGGACGGCGAGAGGCGACAGGGAATCCGCGAAGAGCGAGAAGGCTGCGCCGGTGTTGAGGACATGGGTGAGCCGGAACGTTCCGGGGATGACGGTGATGGCGAAGCCGGAGTTGATGTGGGCGACGATCCAGAGTTTGCTGAGGCGGTCGGCGAGAACGACGAGCGCGGCGAGCAGGAAGAGCGGAAGGCGATAGTTGCGGGTGCGGAGGCTCACTTAGGCTTGGGCCTCCTTCGTGTCGGATTTTGGTTCGGCGGTGTAGGGGGAGAAGTTGATGGCGTCGAGGGCTTCGGCGCAGCGCAGGCAGACGGTGGGGTATTTTTCTTCTTGGCCTACGTCTTCGGTGTAGCGCCAGCAGCGTTCGCATTTGGTACCTGTGGCTCGATCTACAGTTGTTGCAATGCCATAAAAGATTTCGTTACCTGCGACAGTTGTAAGCTCAGCGAAGGATACGGCTGAAACCCCAAACAATTCAGAGAAAAAGTGCCCCCTATCAAGAGCAAGTATGTTCTCTTTATCCAAACAACTGATGTGAACCCGCGCCTCGAGCGCCTTCCCGATATCTTTATTTTCACGACGCTCCTCAAGCTGTTTAAGAACAAGGTCGCGCCAAAGCAAAAGCCGATCTTGCCAATCATTCAGCAAAACGGCGAGGTCATCCGGAAGAATTTTCTTCAAGTCCGTAAAGCAAGCGAGATGTACGCTGGCCTCGCGACCTTCAACCTTAGGAAGAAGTTGCCACGTCTCATCGGCGGTGAAGCTGAGGATGGGGGCTATGAGGCGTGTGAGGGTTTCGACGATGTGCCAGAGAGCGGTTTGTGCGCTGCGCCGCGCGGCATAGAGCGCCTTTTGATAGGGACGGTTCACGGTGAAGGCAGTGGGGAAGGTGTAAAGGCGATCCTTAGCGACGTCCATGTAGAAGGCGCTGAGATCCGTATTCACGAACTCGTTGAGGGCATGGTAGGCGCGGTGGAACTCGAAGGTGTCGTAGGCAGCGCGGATCTTTTTGTCGACCTCGGAGAGGCGCGCGAGGATGTATTGATCGAGGGGTTGCATGTCGGCGAATTCGACCTTGTTGGTGGCGGGGTCGAAGTCGTGGAGGTTGCCCAGGAGGAAGCGGAGGGTGTTGCGCAGCTTGCGGTAGTTGTCGCTGACGCGCTGCATGAGGTTTTCGCTGGCGGCTACGTCTTCGCGGAAGTCGACGCTGGCGACCCAGAGGCGAATGATCTCGCCGCCGAGGCGCTTGGCGATGTCTACCGGATCGACGCCGTTGCCGAGGCTCTTGGAGAAGGCTCGGCCTTGCTCGTCGAGGGTCCAGCCGCTGGTGGCGACCATCTTGTAGGGGGCGCAGTCGCGCATGGCTACGGAGTTGAGCAGGGAGGAGTGGAACCAGCCGCGATGCTGATCGCCGCCCTCGGTGTAGAGGTTGGCGGGGAAGCGTAGTTCCGGCTCGGTTTCCAGCACGGCGTGCCAGGAGGAGCCGGACTCGAACCAGACATCGAGGATGTCCATCTCCTTGCGGAAATTGTCCGCATCGCTGTTGTCACAACGTGGGCAAGCATACCCCTTGGGTAGGAGTTGCTTCGAAGAGCGCGCATACCAGGCATCTGCACCTTCTCGACGAAATAACTCGACTATGGAGGCATTCACGGCTGCGTCTTCGAGCATGTCGCCACATTTATTGCAGAAGAAGATGGCAATGGGCACGCCCCAGATGCGCTGGCGAGAGATGCACCAGTCAGGGCGGGTCTGGATCATGTTTGAGATGCGCTCCTGACCCCAGGAGGGATCCCACTTAACCTGTTTGATCTCGTCGAGAGCACGCTGGCGGTAGGTAGTTTTCGCTCCCGGAGTTCGAGTCGGTATTCCTGCCAGTTTTTGCAGCTTCTCCTTGTCCGACAGTTCGGGCTCTATCATTTCCGTGTCCATCTTGATAAACCACTGTTCGGTGGCGCGGACGATGACGGGATTGTGGCAGCGCCAGCAATGCGGGTAGGAGTGCTCGAAGTGCGTGGAGGAAAGGAGTGCGCCCTTCTCTCGGAGAAGCTCGGTGATGACGGCGTTGGATTTGAAGACGGTGAGGTCTTCGTACGGTTGCGCGACGCCACCTCCGCCGTGGGCACCGGTGTTGCGCTGACGGCCTGCGTTGTCTACATACTGGATCTCCGGCAGGTCGTAGCGCTTGCCGGTGTAGAAGTCGTCGACACCGTGGGCGGGGGCGGTGTGAACGGCTCCGGTACCCTGCTCGGCGGTAACGTAGTCCGCAGTGACTCCGAGGACGCTGCGATCGAGGAAGGGATGTTGGAAGGTGGTGCCTTCGAGCGCGGAGCCGGGAAAGAGCGCGAGAATATCAGCCTGCGAGGCGGGCTCGCCCGGATTTTTGCCGCTCATCAGGTTGCAGTGGACGATGACGGTGGAGAGGAGCGCCTCCGCGACGATGTAGGTGCCGCTGGCGGTGTGCAGGGCGACATACTCCATCTTTGGATTGAAGGCGACGGCCTGCGAGGCGGGAGTTGTCCAGGGGGTTGTGGTCCAGATGATGGTGTAGACGGACTGTCCGGCGAGTGCGGGATGAAGTGCGGCAGGATCGCTGGTGAGGGCGTAGCGGACGTAGACGCTGGGGGAGGTGTGCTGTTCGTGCTCCACCTCAGCTTCTGCAAGGGCGGTGCGGTCGTGGATGCACCAGTAGACGGGTTTGAGGCCCTTGTAGACGAAGCCCTTTTCGTAGAAATCGTAGAAGCTCTCGAGGATGCGGGCCTCGTACTCGAAGCTCATGGTGAGGTAGGGCTTGTCCCATTGGCCAAAGACGCCAATGCGCTCGAACTGGGACTTCTGGAGGTCGACGTACTTCTGCGCGTACTCGCGGCAGGCGCGGCGAACGGCAAGGGGGTCCATCTCGAGTTTTTTGCGGCCTAGCTGCTCGTCGACTTTGATCTCGATCGGAAGGCCGTGGCAGTCCCAGCCGGGGACGTAGGGGGCGTCGAAGCCAGCCATGGTTTTGGTTTTGACGACGAAATCCTTGATGCACTTGTTGAGCGCGTGGCCCAGGTGGATGGCTCCGTTGGCGTAGGGCGGCCCGTCGTGCAGGATATATTTTTCGGCTCCTGCGCGTGCGGCGCGAATCTGGTCGTAGAGATTTTGATCCTGCCATTGCGCCAGGCGCAGGGGCTCGTTGACGGGCAGGTTTGCCTTCATGGGGAAGGTGGTCTGGGGCAAATTCAGGGTCGACTTGAGGCCTTTTGATTCGGCCTTTTTTTCTGGTTCCTGCGGCATTCGTTCCTCGTGTCCTTGGTGCGGGGCCGGCGCTGCGAACGGCAACAAACGGCGCAAACCTTTATTGTATCCGGGCGGAAGGGGTAATGAATGAGATGCGGAGGTGACTTCTCGGCAGGCAGGCGCGTCCTACTGTTGTGCGCGGTCCGAAGAATGTTTGTAGAATGTGAATTGGAGCCAGGCGCCGCGCGCCCACTTAGTTTTGCAGAATGAAACCGGCGGAAGATCGGGAACGTATACATGAAGAACGAGATGGCGCGCGAAGAACAGGATGGGTGCACAGGTTGGGCGAAAGTCGACTGTGACGCCGAGGCGAATGGTTGATGGCGAATACGTTTATACCGTCCGAGGATAATCCGGGCCACGAAGCACCCCAATTGCATCCGGTTGAAGACTCCCATATGGATGAAATGGTCTTTGAAGAGCAGGGGATTTTCAGCTCTCTTTGGGAAAATCTTCAGGATATTTTCTTTCCGGAGAAGCTGCCGCCGCTGGTGTTGGAGTCGAAGCCGATCGCTGTCATCGATCGCATGGCGACCAGACAGGATCCGAAGGCAACAGGGTCTGCGATCATGATTTATACGGTTTTGATCCTGCTGTTGCTTTGGTTGTTCCGGCAGAAGGTCATCACCCTGACGCAGAAGGCGACCCAGGTGGTGGAACTGACGGCACCTCCGCCGATGGCTCCGCCAAAAGCAGCGGCCATGGGCGGTGGAGGTGGTCAGCGCGGACCGACGCCGGTGACGAAGGGAACGCCACCAAAGGCTGCGGATATGCAGATTGTTCCACCGAAGGCTCCTCCGCCGCAGCAGCCGAAGATCGCTATTGAGCCGACGATTGAGGTACAGAAAGACCTGAAGATGGCCAGCAGCATTCCGCAGATCGGCGTAGCGAACTCGCCGTTGGTTGGAATGTCGATGGGAAATGGCCGTGGAACGGGGCTGGGCTCTGGGAGTGGTTCAGGTCTTGGACCGGGCTCGGGCGGCAATACTGGCGGTGGACCGCGACGTATAGGTGGCGGAGTTTCTGCACCCCAGTTGATCTTCTCGGTTGAGCCGGAGTTTTCGGAAGAGGCTCGGAAGGCCAAGGTTGCTGGCAATGTGCTGGTCAATCTCTGGGTCGACGAGAGGGGATTGCCACAGCATGTGCACGTCATTCGCGGAGTTGGCATGGGGTTGGACGAGAAGGCGGTCGCGGCGGTCCGGCAGTACAAGTTCAAGCCAGCCATGGAAAATGGCAAGCCGGTGCTTGTGGAGCTGAACGTCGAGGTTAACTTCCAGATCTTTTAGGCTGGAATGGTTTCGAGAAGAGTCCGCTTTCGAGCGGGCCTTTTTTGTGGTGCGTTAGCAAGTGACGGTGGCGAATGCAGGAATTTCGCTGAAAGTAAGATTCTCCGCGGGGCTGCCGATCTGGATCTTCCAGGTGAGGAAAAGTCTGCCGTAACTGTCGGTGATGCAGGCGCTTGGGTCGATGCAAAGCTGAGCGATGGTGCGGTCGATCCATTCAATGGGACCTTCGAGCTCGGCGAAGTTGCCGATCGGGGTCTCATCGACCACAAGGTGACAGTTGCCGGGGCCGGCCGGGTAGGACCACTCGGTGCGGTACTTCTCGTAGCGAAACATGGGCGCGTAGCCAAGGCACTTGAAGATTTCGGCGAGTGCGGGCCCGTCGGTGACGGTGGTCTCGGTCTCGATGCGGACCTTGTAATGGGTGTCAATGTTGGCGGGATCTTCGTCGTCAGGATGGCGCTTGTGGGTGACGGTCCAAAGCTCGCCATACTGGCGGACACGCAGAATCTGCCCGGACTCGCGGAGGGTACGATTGGCGGTGTCGTAGAGAGTGTTCGATTCGAAGGTGCGCGGCGTTTCGAGCAGGAAGCCAAGAGCGGGTAGACGAGACTGGAGGGCGGCGGGGTCGGCGACGGGAAACTTGAGCTCGATTTCAGCGCTCTGCATGGGGTGAGTATACGGCTGTTTTCCGTGGAAGATACGATGAAGGTATGAGTGATGTTCGAATAACAGAGCGACTGGGCGCGGGCCAGGTGGCTCGTGCGGCGGAGTTGCTGCGCGGAGGCGGCACGGTAGCTTTCCCGACCGAGACGGTCTACGGGCTTGGGGCGAATGCGCTGGACTCGGTGGCCGTCGGAAAAATCTTTACCGCAAAGGAGCGGCCGCACTGGGACCCGCTGATTGTGCATGTGAGCGATCTCGAGATGTTGTCGCGGGTGGCGATGCCGTCTGCGACGGCGGGCGCGCTGGTGCGGGCCTTCTGGCCGGGGCCGCTGACCCTTCTGCTGCCGCGAACGGATGCGGTGCCGGATGCGGTGACGGCGGGCAGGCCTCTGGTGGGAGTCCGCATCCCAAAGCACCCACTGGCCCTGCGGCTGATTGAGCAGGCGGAGGTGCCAATTGCAGCGCCGAGCGCCAATCGCTTTGGGCATACAAGTCCGACTACGGCGGCCCATGTGCTTGAGGATCTGGAGGGACGAATCGATGCAGTGCTCGATGGCGGTGCAACCGATGTGGGTGTTGAGTCGACGGTCTTTGATGTGGCTGCGGGGGTGATTTATCGGCCAGGAGCGGTGACGGCGGACATGATTCGAGCGGTTACGGGCAGCGAGGTGCAGGTGTATCAGGCTCCGGTGGTGCCGGGCGTGCCGGAGAGCCTGCCCTCCCCGGGCGTTGGCGTGCGGCACTATGCTCCGCGGGCGCGGCTGGTGCTCGTGAAAAATCAGGATGAGCTGCAGGAGCGCGTTGGGAAGTCGCTCGGATTGCAGGAGCGTGTGGGAGTGATGCTGCCCGCTGGCTGGGCGACGCCTGTGGGTGCAGTGGTCTATGAATGGGCCGCATGGAAGGATGGCGACGATCTGGCGCGACGGGTCTTCGCAGGTTTGCGGGAGCTGGATGCAGCGGGTGTCATGGTGATCGTTTGTCCGCTGCCGATGATCGGTGGGGTAGGGCTGGCCCTGCGGGACCGGCTGGAGAAGGCAGCGCGGCGGAGTTGAATTAAACAGAAGCGGTGCAGAGTTCTACGCTGCACCGCTTCCGCTTTCGTACAACGCGACTGCTACGGCTCG
>JBDTDX010000166.1:0-2809 GCA_039922815.1 Granulicella sp. | reverse complement strand
ACGACCGGGCGGCCAGCGACGGGGCGTGTCCTTGAAGTGCTCGGGCCGCCGGATGCGTTTGGCGTCGACGTCGAAATCATCATCCGTAAGCACCACCTGCGTCATACTTTTCCAACGAATGTATTGGCCGAAGCGAAGGTCTCCGCAGCGCAGACCGTGGATACGCTTGCGGCGAAAGTGATTGCGGGACGTCGCGATTTTCGCGGTCTGCCCATCGTTACGATCGATGGCGAAACAGCTCGTGACTTCGACGATGCCGTGCTGGTCCAGCCGCTGCCGAACGGCAACTGGCAGTTGCAGGTACACATTGCGGATGTGAGCTACTACGTCCGTCCGGGTACGGCGCTTGACCTTGAAGCGCGCCTGCGCGGCACCTCCGTCTACTTTCCCGACCGCGCGGTTCCAATGCTGCCGCCGCAGCTTTCGAGCGGCATGTGTTCCTTGCGGCCCGATGAAGATCGCCTCGTACTCAGCTGCCTGATGGAGGTGGATGGGCGCGGCGAGATTCTCGGCTATGAGGTCTGCGAAGGCATCATCCGCAGCGCGCGACGCATGACGTATACGCAGATACAGTCAGTGCTTGATGGCGAAGAGGCGGTCCGCGCAGAGTTCGCAGATCTGGTTACTTCCTTCGAGCGGATGTATGAGCTGGCGTTGAAGCTCAATGCGAAACGCCACCGCCGTGGCTCCATCGATTTCGATCTTCCCGAACCGGTCATCCTCTTCAATCCCGATGGCAACATGCGCTCGATCGTCCGCTCGCAGCGCGGCTGGTCGCATCGGCTAATCGAAGAGTTTATGCTCTCTGCCAATGAGTGCGTTGCTACCTGGATCGAACGTCAGGCGATCCCCGGCATCTATCGCATTCACGAGATGCCCGACCCGAAGCGCATTCTGGATTTCGAAGAGACAGCCAGTGCGTTCGGCTATTCTCTCGGCTTTTCGAGCCTGCCGGTCAAGCGTATTCAAACCAAAGGTGATCGCCGCGATGTGCGCGGCAGCGATCGCAAGGCAAAGACGCACGAGGTGCCGGAGTCCATCCCTGTAACGCCACAGATGTACCAGCAGCTGACAGCAAAGATCGATGGCAAACCCGAGGAGCGCATCCTCGCCTACCTGATGCTGCGCTCGCTCAAGCAGGCGCGCTACAGCGAAAAAAACGTCGGCCACTTCGCTCTCGCCAGCCCCAGCTATACGCACTTTACGTCGCCCATTCGACGGTATCCCGACCTGATCGTCCATCGCCTGCTGCGAGCCTTGTTGGAAGAAGGCGCAAATCCCGAAGGCGCGGCGATCCTCAGCACCGATCCTCAGCCGTGGTCCGCAAAGCCGGGCGCTCTGCCACGTCAGCCGGAGTATAACGAGACAATCGCTCCGCTGCCGGAGGCGGAGCTAAGCGCGATCGCTGCGGAGTCCAGCCAATCTGAACGCCGCGCCGATGACGCCGAGCGCGAGCTGATGGAGTGGAAGAAGATCAAGTTCATGCAGGACCGCGTCGGCGAAGACTTCCACGCCATCATCCTGTCGGTGACGAAATATGGCTTCTTCGTCGAGCTGGACGACCTGTTCATCGAAGGATTGGTCCCTCTCGCCAGCCTTGGAGCCTTCGGGGATGATGACCGCTTCTTCTTCCGCGATACCGACCGCCAGATCGTCGGATCACGCTCGGGCAAGACCTATAAGATGGGCATGCGTGTTCATGTATTGCTGGACCGCATCGACCGCCAGCAGCGCCGGTTGCAGTTCGCGCTACTGCCGGACTCTTCGGAGATGCCTACGCCGAGGCCTCGCCGCTCCAAGACAGCAGCCACTCCCGACGGCCAACGGCCGCACTCCAGCCCGAACCGGACCGGCAAGAAGAAGGTCCGCGCCAAGGCTAAAAAATCCAAAGGGAAGCGGCGCTAGCGTGCCGTCATTACCGTCTGGCGCGCAGCAGACAGGGAGGATTGTTTCGATTCGATGCGGCAGATTCGCGGGAGCGTCGTAAAATAAAAGCTCCACCAGAAGGAGTTGACAGAGCCAATGGCACACATGGTTTATTGCGTGAAGTACAAAGCTGAACTTGAGGGTCTCGATGAGCCTCCCTTCGACTCCGACCTCGGTCAGAAGATCTACAAGAATGTCTCGAAGAAGGCGTGGGGCGAGTGGGTCGAGCGCCAGAAGATGCTGTTGAACGAGTATCGACTGCAGCCGTGGACGCGCGAGGCGCAGGATTTCCTCGTCGAACAGATGAACGGCTTCTTCTTCGATGAGGGCGATGGTGGTTCTCTGCCGAAGGAGTACGTCGCGCCCTCGCACTAAGAGCGGCACGGATCAAGGAACACGATGGTTGTGGGCGGCGGGATTCCACGCCCGTCGTGTACACTTGAACCTGCAACATACCCCGCCGTCCTCCGCCTGGAAGACGAGCAAAGTAGTCGGGACGTGGCTCAGCCTGGTAGAGCGCACCCTTGGGGTGGGTGAGGTCGCTAGTTCGAATCTAGTCGTCCCGACCATTTACTTTCTATAGCTTAGCCAGAGCAAAAGCTCCGTTAGCGTTTGCGAAGGCCCAGAAAGTCCGATAGCGAACTACCCCGCTACTGCGCCACGGATGAAATATCCGCTTTCCCCATAAACAATGCGGTAATGGCATTTTGAGCGGGCTCCTGTCACCCGTGGGGAGACGATCCTTGCAGGGTATTCCGTGCCTTCAGTTGCAGGAGGGTGACTACGATCGTAGGCGTGGGGACGCGTTCAACTGTGCTAGGATGGGCTCGTCCGCGGGCATGTCTTTAGACTGTGGATCCACTAACAAGGAGAACGTCTATGC
>JBDTDX010000165.1:0-5970 GCA_039922815.1 Granulicella sp. | reverse complement strand
GCGGCAGTGCTTGAAGATGACGCGGTCGGCGCGGACGGCTGCGGCGACGGCCTGGCCGGTATTGCCAGCGGTGTTCTCGAAGGTGAGGTTATCGGCTTCGAAGCCGTCGCCGTTGATCTCTGCGGTTTCTGTGAAGAAGGTGCCACCGGCTGCTTTGGCGTTGAGCGAGTTGGTGATGACGACGTCTGCGGGTGAGCTGCCTTTGCCGATGAAGGTGATGTTCTGGTGGTTCTGGGTGACGATGACACGCTCGGGATAGATGCCGGGTTCGATTTCTATGTAGACGCGCGCGGGTGTTCCATCTCTGGCTGGAGCAGGGCCGGCGAGGGGGTGGTGGTCGAGCGCCATCTGGACGGTGGGAAATTCGGTGGCGGCTTCGATGCCGGTTTTGACGTCGTGCGAGACGCGGACGTGGACGTCCTGTGCGGCGGCGGAGAGGGTCAATGCAGCGAGGAGGAGCAGGACGCGCATGGAAGCGAGAGTACGCTGCGAGTTCGTTTGGGGACAAGGAGCGTCGGCTTTGCCATCGCGCCTGCGACTAGGGGACAGGTGTCTCGTCAACTATTTTGTAGTTTGCAGGAATGGCGAAGAGCTTGGCGTCGGGTTCGGTGCGCTCGACCTCGGTGACGGCAACGATCTGCTCGCCGGAGCGGGGATCTTCATGCTTGAGGATCATGTAGATGGAGAGATCGGGGGAGTACCAGTATTCGTCGACCACGACGACCTCCTGGCCGGTGCCGCTCATGGTTGCAGGGATGGTGCGGGATTTGCGAATTCCCTGAAGTAGAACGGAGCCGATGTTCTGGGTGCCGAGTTGTTCTTCCTTGAACATGGGATTCGCTGGTGTGGGGGTGGGAACGGAGTGAGCGGGGGCCGTTGGGGGCTGTTGCAGAACATTTTCTTTGGCGAGATGGGTGAAGGGGTCGAGGATGGTGCTGAGGCGCGTGCTGGGGTCGTAGGTGTGGATGGAGAGAAGGACGGGGTCGCCTTTGGCGGCTGTTGGGAGGAACTGGCGGCGTTCGTTGTAGATGACTCCGGAGGTGGTGCGGGCGATGTGGGTGGTGGTCGTGCGCGTGTTGAGCGAGCCGTCAGGCAGCTTCTGCTGCGATACGATCTCGACCTTTGCGGAGAATGGCGCGTTTGGGACGGGTGTGACGAAGATGCCGGAGATGTATGTTTGCGGGCCGCGATAGTCGCGCGGCATGACGGATTGTTGGCCGATGCAGAGGGGGGCGAGGGCGGCAGGGACGAGGACAGCCAGGAACAATGTCGCGTGGAGTCGCATGAATTTGCCTCGGCCCAAGGATAGCCCAGAGGGCGAGGAAGCGCGATGAATTTGTGGCGGATTATTCGACGTCGATACCGATGAGCGCGAGGATGGCGAGGGCGTTGGTGGTGGGGTTGACGCCGGGTTTGAGGCGGTAGTCGAAGGCGAGGGGGGCGGCGGGGTTGGGGCTGCCCATGTGGACGTTGACGGCGCGGAGAGCGGGGTTGGCAGCCATCTCGGTGAGGGTGAGGTCGTGAGTGGAGAGTGCGCCGATGGCGTTGCGTGTCGTGAGGGTGCGGGCGACGGCCTCGGCGGCGATGCGTCGATCGAGGGAGTTGGTGCCGGAAAAGATCTCGTCGATGAGGAAGAGAAGTGGGCCTTCGTCGGAGGCCTTGAGGATGGCGTGGAGACGTTCGACCTCGGCGAGGAATTTGGACTTGCCCTCGGCGAGGGAGTCGGTGACGGAGATGGAGGCACCGATGTGGAGCGGCGAGATGCGGGCGGTGGTGGCGCGGATAGGCGCACCGGCCAGGGCGAGGACGGCGTTCGAGCCGATAGCGCGAAGCAGGGTGGATTTGCCGGCCATATTCGAGCCGCTGATGAGGTAGAGGCTGGTTGGGTTTTCTCTTCCTGAGGTGTTGAGGGCGATGTCGTTCGAGACGGCGTTGGCGGGGAGGAGAGGGTGCGCGAGGCTGGTGGCTTCGAAGACGGCCGTGTTGGAGGGGAGAATTTCTGGATAGACATTTTGCGGATGCTCGTAGGCGTAGGTGGCGAGTGCGGAGAGGGATTCGAACTCGGCCCAGACTGCGAGCCATTGCTTCATGGAGGTGGCGTACTGGCGCTTCCAGTTGGCGATGGAGATGGCCGCGTGGGTACCGGCGCAGACGAGAAGAAAGAGGGCGAGGATCCACTCCCCTTTCTCGCGCTGTTCGGCTACGGTGAGCTGATTCTGAATCTTCTTGAGCGCGGAGACGGCGTTGCCGGGCTTGAGCGAAAGCTGTTGGAGGGTGAGGAGCTTTGGGGAGGCGAAGGACGTTCGCTGCAGAAGAGCGAGGCCGTCGCGGAGGATGTCCATCTGGTTGGAGAGGTGGTAGGCGTTCTTGAGGAGTGGAAGAACGCGCTTGCGAAGATACATCCCGATTGCAGTCTGGAGCGCGATGACAGCGATGAGGTTTGGGACGATGGTGGACCAGGGGCCGAGGTGGATTACGCCAGCGATCAGGAGTGCGAAGATGGCGGACGTTGTGGTGAAGAGGATGTAGCGAAAGGCCGGATGGAAGGTGGGCGGCGGGTCGTCGAGCCATTCGTCGAAGAAGGTGGCGGCCACTTGCTGGAACTGGTAGTCCCCGAGGAGATGGACTTGTTCGCGGAGATCGTTGCGGGGGGAGAGTTCCTGGATGGCGGCGCGGTGTTCGAGGAGGTCGGCGCGGTTGGGTGGGTGAAGGAGGGTGTTCGCAAGGCCACGCTGGCCGAGGCCGGTGCGCGTGGTTGCGAGCATGCCGAAGAGGGAGTCGGGGCCGAGGATGAGAAGGTCACGATCGTAGAGGTGGGTTTCGGAGCGGAACTCCTCGCCGGTGTGGCCGGACTGGGTCTGGGTGCCGTCCATGCGGGCGATGGACCGGTCGTAGTAGTCGATCAGTCGCTGCAGGCGAGCGTGTTCGCGTTGGGCGCGGAGATAGCGGTTCAGAACTGCGAAGGCCAGGATCAGCGGGATCACGATGAGTCGGAGGCGGAGCGCTCCCTCGAGTGCTTCGATGAGAATGACGGCGGAGACGCCTCCGAAAAAAAGCAGGGCGAGACGAAGGCGGCGGGCATGGTTGCCGAGCGTTTGCGATGCGGTGGTGAGGGCTGCATGGCGGGCGGGATAGTAGCTGCAGGCGGGGCCGGAGGTGTCGGATGGAGCGTTCATAAGGGGCTGAAGTCGAGGATACCTGCGATGGCCGATGCAATGTATACTTTGGGAGTGCCGGGTCCTACGCGACGTAATCCCGCCAACCCCGCCAGGTCCGGAAGGAAGCAACGGTAACGGGCTAGTATGGGCGCAGTAGGAGCCCCGGTACTAAAATCCTTCTCTCCCCCCTCTGACATTCCCTCAGTTGCTGATCTCCAGGGCGTCCCTGCTATTTCTGAGCGGGCTGAAGCCGTTACCCGTCACTGGGAAGGTCTTGTTCTTCACCGTGACGGGGCATCATGATCTGCGGCTACAATGAGGCGGTCGACTGGAAGCCGAAATCCTTTGTAATAGTTTTGTATTCTGTAAAAGTGAATGTGATTTGAGATGGTGAGGTAGTCCTTTGAGTTTGAAGTCGAGGCCGCAGGTGCGCGTAGGCGCAAAGATTAGTTCCATTGGAATTTATGTTCCGCCCAAGTTGTTGACCAATGCCGACCTGGAGAAGATGGTCGCCACGAACGATCAGTGGATCGTGGAGCGGACGGGGATTCATCAGCGGCACATTGTCGAACCCGGAGTGGCGACGAGCGATCTGGCGGCGGAGGCGGCCCGGGTGTGCCTTGCGAAGCGGGGCATCGATGCGAGCGAGATTGATGCGATCCTTGTGGCGACGGTGACGCCGGACATGATGTTTCCGGCGACGGCGTGTTTGGTCCAGGAGAAGATTGGCGCGCCCCATGCCTGGGGGTTCGATCTTTCGGCGGCGTGCTCGGGGTTTATTTATGCGCTGCAGGTGGGCGCGAAGTTGATTGAGTCGGGTGTTCACAAGAAGGTGCTGGTGATTGGCGCGGATGTGATGAGTTCGATCCTGGATTATACGGATCGGTCGACCTGCATTCTGTTCGGCGATGGTGCGGGGGCGGCGCTGCTGGAGCCGACGGAGGGCGACGAGGTCGGGCTGGTGGACTTCGTGCATGAGATTGATGGATCGGGTGGGTCGTCGCTTTATATTCCCGGGGGCGGGAGTCTGCATCCTTCGACGGCGGAGACGGTTGCCAACAAGATGCACTTCGTCCACCAGGCGGGCGGGGCGGTGTTCAAGGTAGCCGTCCGCAAGATGGCCGAGGTGAGCGAGGCTGTCCTGAAACGAAATGACCTTACGGCTGCGGACCTGGACTGTTTTATTCCACACCAGGCAAACGAGCGGATCATTCTGGCGACGGCGCTGCGGCTGGGGATGCCCGAGGAGAAGGTCATTATCAACATCGGGGAGTATGGCAATACGACGGCGGGAACGATTCCGATTGCGATGCATACAGCACTCGAAGAGGGACGGCTGAAGAAGGGCGACACGGTGTTGCTGGCGTCGTTCGGCGGCGGCTACACGATCGGTTCGACACTGCTGCGGTGGGAGTTTTAGAAACAGCGGTGTTGTTGCGGCTCAGCACGGTGACGTTGACGCGACTTCTCTGTAATGAGTGGTTGTGTGGATGTGGCCGACGATTGTCAGGGTGCCGGCGGTGGCGTGGACGACGGCGTATTACAGGTGCCTGTTCGCACCGCGGAGGACTTCGAAACTGGAACCGACACTGCCTTAGGCCTGCGGCTGCGTTTTGGTGCCGATGCCTACGGTGCGCGAGGTCTTGTAGAGCTTGTAGAAGGCGATGGCGCAACTGATGAGGATTGCCGACCAGAGCACGATGAGGATGGTGGTGGCCCATCGGTCTGAGAAGCGGGACCACATGTGAAGGACCTGCGGACCGAAGTAGATGCCAAGCCAGGCGGCGGCAGCGTGGCGGAGACCGCGACTGATCGTGAAGATGGTGAGGAATTTATGCTTTGACATCTTGAGTGCTCCTGCGGCCAGCACGAACGGGCTGAGCGGCATGGGCGGGGGCAGGATGGCAGGAAGAGCGACGGCGAGGAAGGCGTGGTGCTCCATCCAGTCGCAGACCCGCTTGAAGATGCGCGGGGGGACGTGCTTTTCGAGGAAGCCCAAACCGCCGGAGTGGCCGACCTGGTAGCTGAGATATCCGCCAATGGCGGAGCCTGCGGTCGCGAGGGCAACGAGCAGAAGCCAGTTATCGTGCCGGGCGGCGAGCACGATGATCATGATGTCGGTGATGCCGGGAAGCGGGAGTGGAACGAAGGACGAGTCAACGATCGACACCAGAAAGAGACCGAAAAGTCCGAAATGAAAGAGGAAGGCGAGCAGCTTGCTCCTCTGATGGGGAGCAGCGAGCGCCCTGGCAACGGCGGCGACGGATCGTGCGGTTGCAAGATAGCTCATAGGGAATAAGACGCGGGTTGAGTGGGGGAAGTCGCTGTCAGGCCGAATTGATTTGCGTCAGAGGAAACGGAGGGGGCCAAGGGCTGGCAGGGCATCAACATCGGTGGAGTAGGTACGGAAGAGTTCCATGGCCTGAATGCAGGCTGGGTTGAGGGTGTAGTGGATGTTCTGCGTGAGATAGTCGCGGATGGTGGATGGGGGGACAGCGATGCGGGGTAGCCACTCCGCAACGAGGGTTTCGATATTGGCGAGGCCGTGGTCGCGGGAGCGCTGAAGATCGAGGGTGAGTTGCGCGGGAGTGAAGCCAGCGGGAACGAGTGCCTCCGGGCGGACGGCCCAGACGGCAGCGACCCAGGGAAGGCTGGTGCGGGCGTGCCACTCGTGGGCGATGTCCAGCCAGAGGCAGGGGCCGGCTGCTCGCTCGATGGCTTCGCGGTGCTCCAGTGCTAGCAGCGCGGGATCGCCGATGAGCAGGGCGGCGTCGGCTTGCTCGAGCATGGCGATGGGGTCGGCGGGAGCGGG
>JBDTDX010000164.1:0-6693 GCA_039922815.1 Granulicella sp. | reverse complement strand
CGATTTATGCGGCCAATAAATTGGGTGCGCAGCATAAGCCGCCCACCCAATCCAGTGAAGTTATTTACCTTTCATGACCTGCCCGCAAATCTCTTCGCCAGGGTTGGCTGCTGTGTGAAGGTTGAAGTGCCACTTGCCGCCCAGCAGATCTTTGACCTGTTCTGTCGTCAGGGTTGCTGTGCCATCGACTGGACGGGTAATTGGACCCTTGACTGGAACCTGGGGCCAGCATTCACACCCACCGCTGCGGGGCCGTGAAAGTGGGCTGCGGTGATGGGGACTTTCAGGTCCCTGAAGACGACGTGATATTTGACCTCATTGCTGGTGGAGTCCAGTGTAGCCGCTAGAGTCCCAAGAAGAAGGGAACGTCCGGCGTCCGTAAGAATTGTTCCTGCGGTAGTTCTCCGGAAGAGTAACGCCTAAACGCGCTCTTCCAATTGCTTAGTCTGTGTTGTCAACGGGGCTGCGTGAGGTTCAGCGCTTGGCGCTTTATCAACGGACCAAGCGGCGAAGGCAGCTACCGCCGACCCCAAACCAGCCGCGATCCTTCAGCTCCAATGGGACGACGATGAATACCTGAAGCAGGAAGCCATCACTTCCACCGAGCTGAGGCGTCCAACTGGGAATGGCGTCTGCTGCGAGCACTGGACCTAGAACCAGAGGTGTGCCCTCTCCACGAAGAGCATGCTGCGTTCGCCGTCCTCGAAAGGGCACGCTGTTATACGGAGGATCATAAAAAGCAGTTCGGTCTTGCCTTGAATGTCACACGGGCCGGAAATCTGTTTACCACAGATACGGCCGTCGCCGCTGGATTTGACCGCTTCGATCCGGAGCTCATCCGGAAGTATCTCATTCATTATGCGCAGGATGAACTCGCCATCTCGCTTGAAGGATCTGCTCGCCCTGGGAAGGCAGAGTCAGGGCGCTGCTTCCGAACCAGTCAACCTGGCCTATCTCGCGGTGCATGGCAGCGGGCAGATCAACGGCGTGAGCAAGCTCCACGGTCAGGTAAGCTGGCATATTTTTCAGCCTCTCTTTCCGCGATGGCCGGAGGAAGAGGTCCCAATCGGCTTGGTGACCAACGGCATTCATGTGCCTACCTGGGATTCGGTTGAGGCGGATGCGACCTGGACGACAGTGTGCGGCAAGAATCGTTGGCGGGGACGGTCCAGCCGAAGACGGCATACGGCAGCTCTCCGATGACGAGTTAGGGAAGATGCGCGCCGAGGGAAGAAAATCGCTGATCGGCAAGATGTGAGAGGACTATGCGCGTCTGCTTGCCGGGGAGGGCACAAGTTTCTTACGATAGCAAGACATCTTCGATGAGAACGCGCTAACGCTCGTATTTGCACGCCGCTTTGCTATCTACAAGCGTCCCAATCTACTCCTTCACGATCCCGACCGCCTGCTTCGTCTGCTCTCCGATCCGCAGCGGCCAGTGCAATTAATTCTTGCTGGCAAAGCGAATCCCGCAGATCTTCCTGGACAAGCACTTATCGAGCAGTAGGACCATTTCCTCAAACGGCCCGAAGTCCGCGGCCGCGTCGTCTTCCTGATCGATTAAGACATGCTGCTGACGCAGGAGCTGTTTACAGGTGGCCTTGGGAAGCCTGTGGAACGAGCGGCATGAAGGTTCTCGTCAACGGGGAGGCTTGAACTTTTCCGAGTTGGACGGTTGGTGGGCCGAAGCTTATTCTCCCGAAGTCGGGTGGATGATCGGCAATGGCAAAGATCCAGACGTGGATGCCGCGGGAGCCGAAGCCATGGACACGTTGCTCGAGCGTGAGGTCATTCCGGAGTTCTGTGAGCGGGACGAAAAGGGTATGCCTCAAAATGGCTGGGACGTGTCCGCGAAAGCATGGCATGCTCACTCCGGAGTTTTCCGCCACCCGCGCGATCCGCGAATATACGGAGAATCATTATCTTCCCGCCGCTTCCGGCTACCGCGATCGCGCAGTCGCGGATAGCAAGATTGGCGCAAGTCTGCTCAGTGGCAACAGGACGTTGCCCAGCATTGGAACGCTGTACGTTTCGGCAAGGTGTACATCGGGACACGCGATGGACTGCATCCCTTTCGAATTGACGTCTTTCCTGGTGCCCTCAACCCCGAAGAACTTCGGGTAGAACTCTACGCAAACCCAGCGCCGAGTGGCGTACCTGACGCAGTATCGATGGCAGCATGTAAGACTCGCGCGGAACCTGTAGGTGTCCCAATCTATTCGGCAGAAGTACCTGCAAACCGCCCTGCGAGTGATTACACTCCGCGCATCATTCCTAAGCATCCCAACGCTTCAGTACCGCTCGAAGCTCGGCAAATTCTATGGCAACACTGATAAGGTGGCATGGCAAGAGAAAGCGGAACGCTGAAAACATCCAACTCTATGGCTACGAGTACCTGCGAATCCCACGATGATGACTCACCGTTCTGGCTGGAAACTCTGGCCGAGGTCACCGCGTGCCAGTATGTGTTCGCCAGGATGAACGCTCTCACTCTGGGCATCGCTACCAACTCCAACCGCTTCCGAATCTCCTGCACATACTATGCCCACGCCAAAACCTTCAGCGATGAGTTCACATCTCCAGTTGCCATGGAACAGGGCAAGACCTTTCCCGTGTTTTACAATCCTTTGAACCCGCAGGAGAATCGACAGTTCGTGCGTGAGGCCGCCTCCGCGGGAAAAGCGCCCCTATTCGCTCTCGGTGTTGTCGGCTCCATCGTCATTTCTCTCCTCTACCTCGCCATGTTGCATGGCTGCAATTAGACGGAAAGCTGGGCTAAGTATACCTTGCACCGTCGCACTCAAAAGATTGTCAGATGAGAAACAGTTTGAATGGAGTGGAAGTTGGGCCAGCATCAGGAATCCATTGAACTTCACCATCCGGCCGCGCGGGACTCATGTCAGCCACCCCTATCCTCTCGGTCCGACCCTAACTCCCGAGGGAGCGAACTTCAGTGTCTTCTCCGCCAATGCCACAGGAATGGAGATTGTCCTCTTCTATCATGGCGATGACCCTCAGCCGGCACGCCGTCGCCTCGATGAAAAGTGTAGTGGTCGACCTAAGTGTGTTCGATTGGGAGGGGGACATGACCCTGAACCGGCCGTTCCGCGGCACGGTCATCTACGAGATGCATGTGGCGGGTTTTACGCGCCATCCTGGCGCCGGCATTGCTCCGGACCAACGGGAAACGTATCTCGGCTTCATCGACAAGATTCCCTATCTACAGGCCTTGGGGATTACAGCCGTCGAATTGATGCCGATCTTCCAGTTCGATTCTCAGGATGCGGTCCCCGACATCGAAACCGCGAGCGAACTCCGTATCTGGGTTTCGTACGCTCCATCGGACGTTACGCTGAGCGGCACAGTGAATTACATCGCACACGTCATTGAAGAATTCGCTACGGGCAGGAAGCCGAAGTCAATCCTGAATACTCCTCAGGAGCTCCGGCGCGCGCTTCGAGCATAGACGGTGAACGTTAGACAGAGACCTGAATTTGCGCACAGCAGAGTCCTCTGAATGAGGGAACCATACTTACTACATTATGGGATCCTCGGACCGCCAGGATTCTTTCGACCACACTGATCTTAGCTCTCGCAGTCGCTTCCTCTATGTGGCCCGTGAAACCCTCACCTGCCCATCGATCAGACCTTCTAAGGTATGGCCAGGTCTTAGGCGAGAAACTCCTGAACCTGTACAGCATATTGGGTGGCTGATTCTCATCCCTATTCTGAGTCTGTTCTTTCTCAAGGACGGCGTCTCGATCGCAGATAGGCTGATCGAACTTAGCCGCAACCCTGAGGAGAAACGGACGCTTAGGGTGTCGTTGACGATACCAATGTCATGCTGGGCAGATACATTCGCGTGCAATTGATCCTCGCGTCTCTCACAGTTGCTTCCTACACTCTCGTTCGAAACCTGATACTGGTGCCATATGCTTTATCCTTGGACCTTTGGCCGGCATCTTTGAAGTTCTGCCCGTCGTCGGGTCAGCTCTGGCGTCCGTCATGGTCTTCGTCGCGATCCTGACGAGCTATCCCCATCTGGTCTGGCTTTTTCTGTCCTTGGGGGGCGTGGCGCGTGGTGTAGGATTACGTGAGCTCTCCCAAAATCATGGGCAAGTCTCTCGAGATCCCACCGCTGGTCCAGATATTTGGTGTGCTCGCTGGTGCCGAGATTGCCGGATTCGCAGGAGCGCTTGTCTCGGTCCCAATTATTGCCACATTACGGATTCTCTGGCGACGGATGAGCAGCGATAAGAGCGTCGCTGCGCCTGTGAACCCACTTCCTCCTAAGAAACATGCAGAGGGTTAGGCATATCCCCGAACAGGGGATATGCGTTCAGTGGAGAGATGACAAAGATGCCTAAATCCTGAAGGTCACCGAGGATCTCTACGCGCGCTGCCACATCGTGTTCCTCGAACCCTCCCGCGAAGACAATCGCGTCCAAGCCTCCCAAAAGCCAACAAAACCCTCCAATTGCTTTTGTCACACTGCGTGTGAAAATCTTCAGTGCCTGTATGGCTTGACTATCACCTTTGGCCGCCGCCTGTCGCAAGGACTTTAGATCGCAGGCCATTCCTGCCAGCGCGATCATCCCCGAGTCATGATTCAAGATCGTCTCGACTGCCGAAATTGTCTTGTCACGGTCGCCCTCTTGCTCCCGCGAGAGATACAGGATTAGTCCCCGTCGAGATCACCCGGCCGCGTTTCCATCACGACTCCCCAAGTGGGCGTCAGGCCCATGGTGGTGGCTAGGGATCAGCAATAGCGCAGTGCCGTGACGCTGCATCCGCTTCCCATGTGCGCGCTTGGGCATGATCTGGCGCACAATCGACTCGCAGCTCAACCCGTGAAATCAGCAACGCCGACACCTTTCTCACAATACGTTCGTGGGATAGGTGCTCGCCTCTACCGGCATCGGCCGGTGAAACACAGTGTCGAAGCAGGCGTAGTGGGCAAAATCCGGAAATCGCTCCATCCCCATGCGGATAACAGCGATTGCCCCTGGATCATGGAGTGGAGTGAATGCAACGGCCTCGTCAAGATCCTTAAGCGCCTCAGTCGTGATCCTCTGATGAGGTGGATCACGGATAAGAATATGCGTGGGGCCAAACCGCTGAGATGTGCTTCGAACTATAACGGAACGATTCCAGCAGCAAGAAAAGCCCTGTCTCGCCTGGGGTGAAGACGTGGCAACATTTGCTCGGAAGTGTAGTTCTATTTGGCTCATCAGTCCTTTCGTCGTCCCATCGATCTATCTAGAGAGTTTCAAGGCCACCTGCCGCCGTTCCAATTCCACCTTCGCCGTGGCATGAGTTGCACGGTTGAGACTCAAAGAGCGCATGGCCCTTGACCACCAGTGGGTCCGCTGAAACAAGACTCGCAGGGATTGTTCCGGCGGCGGCCTCCGGCACAAACGGCGCCATGTAGGTGCGCGACGCCTCGTTCTGCAAATGCATCTGCGCGGCCATGCTCTTGTCGCTATAGTCGTCGTGGTAGCTGGCAATACCCAGTCCTATATAGCAGACGAGAAAGAGGAAGAATGCGCCAACCGAGATGGGACGCTTCCAAGGCCGACGTTCGAGGCGGCGGTCAAGGAATGGCGCGGCAGCAAAGACCACGGCAAGCAATGCCGGAAGTAGAATGCCTCCGATGAAGGACCAGCGCCCGCTCAGATATTTGAGCCACTGAAACGCGGGCCGATAATACCATCGGGGCGCGGCAGAAAGTGGGTATCCGCCGGATTGGCGCAGGTCCGAGACCCATAGGTATGGAAGTTCATCGATGCGGTGTGGCACTACAGACAGAGAGAGTTGACGTTATTACGCTTGAGCAGCCGAGGGTTAGGCGAGCCGTGCGGAAAATGACATGAGGTGCAACCCTCTGTCTTGATCGGTGGATGCTCATAGACGAAGGGCCCGTGGGTTTCTGCATGACACTTGACGCAGATCATGTTCTGGTCGACGGCCGTTCTCAGCAGCTTGTCCTGAGATGTGCCGTGAGGATTGTGGCAGGTGCTGCACTGAAGAATTCCTTCGTTCACCTTGTGGTGAAAGGGTTGTGCGAACGATGCTTTGACGTCGGTATGGCAACTGAGACAAAGCTTCGGCTCCGCAACTTTCAGCAGATGCTCTGGACTCTCGGCAGCATGGCTGCTATGGCAAGTAGTGCATCCGACACCGGCGAGGCTGTGCGCAGAACGATCGAAGTTGGCATGGGTGCCGAGGTGGCAGGATAGACACTTCGTATCGACGACTTTGGACGACGCGGTCCTGAAGTCAAATACCTTGGTCTTGCCGCCTGATTCGACGTGTGCCTGGCCTGGTCCATGGCAACTCTCACAGGTGACGCCTTTTCCTCCGTGAAGCAGCGCCAACTCGGAGTGGGGGTTACCGTCAAATTTCTTTGCAATGTCAGCGTGACAAAGAGCGCATGTCTCAGAGCCAACAATCCCGTTTGGCGGCGGCACGTCTGCTAACACGTGTTTGAAAGCCTCCGGCAGCGTAGCAGAGGGTGGCGACACGGGATGCTGATCCTGCTGCGCGCGCATGATCGACGCTGGCCCGAGTAACCAGAAAGCCATGAAGATCGTGATCGAACGCATGGCCGAGACGCGCTTCATCGTGAACACTCACCTTACTGGAGACATTGTTCCGCTGAGTCTGCGCTGATCACCGCCACAATACTGTGCA
>JBDTDX010000163.1:0-3949 GCA_039922815.1 Granulicella sp. | reverse complement strand
GAAGCCGCCGTGCGCGGCTCAAAATCCTACAGCGACACCGAAGCCCTGCAACTGAAGCTCATCGACCTCACTGCTCCCGATGATGCCGCGCTCCTCTCCGCACTCAATGGCCGCGAGATCCATCGCTTCGACGGATCCACTGTCACCCTCCACCTGACCGGCGCGCGCATCGTCGCCTTCCCGCCTTCCACCCGCGAGCGCCTCCTCAGCAGCCTCGCCAGTCCTGACCTCGCCGTCTTCCTGATCGTCGTCGGCGCTCTCCTCATCTACCTGGAGTTCAACGTCCCCGGCACGATTGTTCCCGGCGCGCTCGGCACCCTCTTCGTCCTTCTCGGCCTCTTTGGCGTCAATCTGCTTCCGGTCCGCCACACCGCCATAGCCCTGCTCATCGCGGCCATGGTCATGATCGTTCTCGAAACCAAGTTTGCCAGTCACGGTATTCTCGCACTCGCCGGCACGGTCGCCCTGGTCTTCGGCCTCGCCACGCTCGTCGACGGCCCAATCGACGAATTGCGTGTGCATCTTGCGGTCGCCATCGGCGCGGGCGTCGGCTTCGGTGCCATCTCCTTCACGCTTGCATGGATTGCCCTGCGCGCTCGCCGCAGCAAGGTACTTCTCGGACCAGGAGCCATGGTCAACGGCGTCGGCGTCGTGCGCTCCCCGCTTGGCCCCACGGGCCAGATCGCAATCCGCGGCGAGCTCTGGCAGGCGACCCTCGACCCTCCCCCCTTCACCCCGCTTCCCATAGGCTCTACTGTTCGTGTCCGTGCGGTGGACGGGCTCCTGTTGATCGTTGAATCGACCGCAGAGAAAACCAGCCCCGGCGACCTATCCCGGTAGGGGAATCGAGCCCCGGACAGAGTAGACTGAATGGGTATACGTCGTATCGATCAAGGGAGTCTGTTCTTCATGCCGAACGTGTTTCGCCCGTCTTCTGTCTGCCGTGCCCTTCTGTGCGCCCTCGCCGTCTTCGCTGCCACAAGTGCCTACACCCAGGTCATCGTGCCTCCCACCGCACTCGAGCGCCAATTGAGCCACGTCGATATCGCAGTCAGCGGCGCGGGCCAATTCACCAACACAGTCACCGGCACCAATTATCTCGGCCAGAAGCTCTCTCAGGAACCCAGCAACACCCTCGGGGCACTGGTCACGATCCGTTACACGCACTCCCCGCTGATCGGTTTTGAATTCAACTACAGCTACGCCCGTTACACGCAGAACTTCACGGTCCCGGTCCCCGGAGTTTCGCCCATCCTTGGCGGTGCGCAGACCAACGCCAACGAATACACCCTCGGCTACGTCGCCCACACGCCAAAGCTTCTCGGCGTTCAGACCTTCGTTGCTGCCGGCCTTGGTTCTATCGCATTCAAGGGAACTCCCAAGGGCGGACAGGGCCTTCCTGAGCAGGCACGCGCAGCCTATTATTACGCTGCTGGCGTAGAAGCGCCGATCGGTTCGCCGCATTTCGGTGTTCGCGCCCAGTTTCGGCAAGTCTTTTTTCTCGCACCAGACTTCGGTCAGAACTATCTGACCATCAAACAACGCCAGATCACCACCGAGCCGGCTGTCGGCTTCTACATCCACTTCTAACCGCTCCGTCCTGCGGCCGGACATTCGCCGCCAGAGGCTAACATCATGTCGTTTCCCATGCTCATTGCCATCGCCATCGTCGTCCTTTATCTGCTCAACTCCATCAAGATCCTCAAGGAGTACGAGCGCGGCGTCATCTTTAGGCTCGGGCGCGTGAAAGAAGCCGCAGCTGGCCCCGGCATCATCCTCGTCTTCCGTCCGCTCGATCAGATCGTCCGCGTCAGCCTCCGCCAGGAAGCCATGGAGGTTCCTCCGCAGGACGTCATCACCCGCGATAACGTCACGCTCAAGGTCAACGCCGTCATCACCCTCCGCGTCGTCGACCCCACCAAGTCCGTCATCGAAGTTTCCAATTACGTCTACCAGACCTCACAGTTCGCCCAGACCACGCTCCGCTCCGTCCTCGGCGAGGTCGAGCTCGACGAACTCCTCGCCCACCGCGAGGCGCTCAACATCCGCATCCAGACCATCATCGACGGCCACACCTCACCCTTCGGCGTCAAAGTCATCTCGGTCGAGGTCAAGCAGGTCGACATGCCCGAGAACATGCTCCGCGCCATGGCCAAGCAGGCCGAGGCCGAGCGCGAACGCCGCGCCAAGATCATCCATGCCGAGGGCGAGTTCAACGCCGCCGCCAAGCTGGTCGAGGCCGCCGCGCTCATGGCCACGCAGCCCATGACCCTCCAGCTCCGCTACCTCCAGACACTCACCGAGATCGGCGTCGAAAAGAACACCACCATCGTCTTCCCGCTGCCCATGGAACTGATGAACCTGCTCAACCGTACTACTCTCATTCCAGAAGCCAACGCTCACCCGAAGGACTAAGCCGTGAGAATCGACAACGACCTGAACGACTCCGACCCGCAGGAAAGAGAGATATCGCTCGGGACCTCCACCATCCTCGGTATCTTTCTCGCTCTCGCGCTCGTGTGCGCTGCCTTCTTCGGCTTCGGCTACTCACTCGGCCGCCATTCCAGCACACCGGTCGCGGCCAGCGTCCCCGAAGTAAAGCCCGATACGGCCGATAAGACGGACTCCCCCTTCAGCGGATTCAAGGCCCCCGCAACCACGACACCTCGTGCCGCAGACGACGCCTCAGATAGCTCCCAGACCGACACCATCTCCTCTACCGAAGGCCAGACGCCAAAACAAGCTCCGGTTCCGCAGGAGGCAGCAAAGACTCCCACCCCGGCGCGCAACGTCTCCTTCCCCGCCCCCCCGTCATCTACGGCCCCTGTAGCCGGAACACCTTCGGCCACCACGGTGACGCATCCCATCGTCCAGGTCTCCGCCACCTCGCGTCAGGGCGACGCTGAATCGCTCATCGCCGCGCTCAAGCAGAAGGGCTACACCGCAGCCATTCACCATGAGCCTCAGGACCAACTCTTCCACGTCCAGATCGGCCCCTTCGCGAGCAAGGTGGAAGCCGACGCCATGCGCAAACGACTCGACACAGACGGCTACAAGGCCATCGTCAAATAGCTAGAGCAAAGTAGCATTTGGTGTAGAGTCTGTAGGGTCTGCCGTGTCCTTTGTTGTCATTCCCGAAGGGAATCTGCGGTTGCCTTCCTCCACACCAACACCAACCCTACGGGTGCCCCATCCTTTCGCGCTCTTGCGAAAGGGTGGGAGAGCAATCTCCCGCTTTGAAAGGGCGTGGCTTTAGCCACGCCGCAAATCGTCCCTGTAGAGCGGGCTTCAGCCCCTGAGGGAAACTCCCTCCACCACCAACCTCCCGAACCAAACAAAGCCGGGTGGGCGCAAAGCGCGACCGCACTACGATGCAGTAACCATCGCTTCAGCCGGCTTCATTTCCACCGGCAGCGCCCCAGCAATCGCGCTGTACACCGCCTTCATAATCTCTTCCCTAGTTGCATAAGCCGCCGGATCAATTGGAGCCAGCATCTGTAGCCGCGCCACTCCAGGCGTAATCGCCGCGCTTCCCTTCCGCATCATCGTCTGCGTCCCCGAAATAGCAACCGGGATAATCGGCGCACCCGTCTGCTGCGCCAGAAAAAACGGCCCCTTCTTGAACGTCGACAACCGTCCATTCTTCGACCGTGTCCCCTCTGGATACACCAGAATATGCAGCCCCGACCGCAGCGCATCCCCAGCCGCCAACACGCTCGCCTGCGCAGCGTCCCTGCGGCTGCCGCGCTCGACCGGGATAAACTTGCCCATCCGCATTGCCGTCCCCAGGATCGGAATTTTCATCAGCTCTTTCTTCAGCAGCACCGAACACCGCCCCGGCAGCGCCCAGATCATCACCGGCGGGTCCAGGTTCGACACATGGTTGCTCATGAAAATGCAGCTCTGCCCCACCGGCACATGCTCCACCCCCGTCACCTCCACGCGGATA
>JBDTDX010000162.1:0-3999 GCA_039922815.1 Granulicella sp. | reverse complement strand
GCGTGGAAGATGTCGCCCGCGCCGGTGGTGTCGAGTACGGGCACCTGGTAGGCGGAGACGACGTGGAGCGTCTCGCCATCCCACGCAGCGACGCCGGAAGGGCCGAGGGTTGCGGCGGTGAGACGGCAACGGTAGCGGTCGTGCATCCTGCGAAGCGCAGTGGCGAGATTATCTTCCTTCAT
The DNA here is from genome assembly GCA_039922815.1 of Granulicella sp. Classification (GTDB taxonomy): domain Bacteria; phylum Acidobacteriota; class Terriglobia; order Terriglobales; family Acidobacteriaceae; genus Edaphobacter. The sequence continues at coordinate 3,817 of JBDTDX010000162.1, read as the reverse complement.
CAGGCGGCAGGGGAAGTCGCGGCTGGCGATGAGGTAATCGACGTTCTCGATCAGCTCGTCGATGCCGGGGTAAAGCTCGTCGAGGTCGGCGATGACGGGGATGCCTGCTTCGCGAGCCCAGCGGGCTGCTGTGGTGGCGGCGGCGGTGTCGTGGCCGTCGATGTGAAGGGCGCGGGCGTTGACGATCCACTCGCGTTTAAGATCCTGGGGCTGGAGGGTCAGGCGTTCGTCGCGGCGGCAGAGGACGGTGCGCTCACCCTCGCCATCGACGAGGATGAGCGACTGCGCGCTGGCGCCGCCGGGGACGGTGATGATCTGCGTTTCGACGCCGGCGTGCGTGAAGGCGTTACGGTGGAGGGTGGCGGCTACGTCGTCGCCCAGCTTGCCGACGTAGCGCGTCCGCATGCCCCATTGCTGGCAGGCGACGACGGTGGTGGCGACCTGTCCTCCGGGGAGAACGGTCGCCGTGGGGTACTCCACCTTGGAGCCGCGGACCGGGAAGAGGTCGAGCGGGATGACGGTATCGGTGGCGTTAAGGCCCACCCCGACGAGATCGATTTGTACGGACTCAGGCAATGCTGCGCCCCACCACTGGAGCCAGCAGACGGAGCTGCGCGATCAGCTTTTCGAGTTGCTCGGGATACAGGCTTTGCGCGCCGTCGGACAGGGCCTTGGTGGGATCAGGGTGCATCTCCATCAGCAGGCCGTCGGCACCGGCGGCGACGCTGGCGAGGGCCATTGGCGCAACGAGATCGCGGATACCGACGCCGTGCGACGGATCACCGAAGACAGGGAGGTGGGTGAGCTTCTTGAGCACGGGGATGGCCGAGATGTCCATCGTGTTGCGGGTGTAGGTCTCGTAGGTGCGGATGCCGCGCTCGCAGAGGATGAGGTCGTAGTTGCCACCGGAGAGGATGTACTCGGCGGAGAGCAGGACCTCTTCAATGGTGGCCGCGATGCCGCGCTTGAGCAGGCAGGGCTTGCGGATGTGGCCCAGCTCGCGGAGCAGGTTGAAGTTCTGCATGTTGCGCGCGCCGATCTGGAAGAGATCGACGTAGGGCAGCATGACTTCGATCTGCGAGATCTCCATGACCTCGGTGATGACGAGCAGGCCGGTCTCGTCGGCTACTTCGCGGAGGAGCTTGAGGCCTTCGACGCCCATGCCCTGGAAGCTATAGGGCGAGCTGCGCGGCTTGTAGGCTCCGCCTCGCAGGAACTGCGCGCCTGCGGCCTTGACCTGCTTGGCGCTGAGCAGGATCTGCTCGCGGGACTCGACCGAACAGGGGCCGGCCATGATGATGATCTGTTCTCCGCCCACGACGACGCCGTTGGGGAAGGTCACCTTTGTGCCCTCGGGACAGAAGCTGCGCCCTGCAAGCTTGTAGGGCGAGGAGATGCGGTAGGCATCATGGACGCCGTCCAGCACCTTGAACTCGGCGACGTCGAAGTGGCCGGGCGTGCCGACGCCGGCCAGAATGGTCTGGGTCGTGCCGGTGGTGCGGTGAACATTGAAGCCGAGCTCCACCATCCGCTCGATCACCTGCTGGATGTGCTCCTCGGTTGCCTTATCTTGCATTGCTACGATCATCGGGGTCTTCGCTTTCTAGGGTAACGATATGTGTTACAAAATGTGTTACAAATCTTTGCCGGCTTCAGCGGCCTGATGCTTTCAGACAGGCCTGTTGCTTTTAACTTTCGTGGCGTTGCAGGCTGCGCATGACGTCGATGATCCGCTCATAGACATGCAGCAGCTCTGCATCGTCGAGTGGGCCCGGGTTGACTGCCTTGACGTGGTCGAAGACGCTCTGCTCACGGGTCGGCTCGTAGATAGGCAGGTCTGCCTGCTTCTTGATTTCGCCGATTGCCTTCGCGGCCTCGGCACGTTGGCTGATCATGCGCACAATCTGCTCATCCAGTTCATCGATCTTCTTGCGCCAGTCTGCTAGCTCCACTCTGTTGCCCTCACTGTGCAGCGTAGGTTCCCAGGGAACCGTGTGCTGCGGGATAAATTCGCAGGCATTATGATAAATGCCCGCTTGCAGAGGCCCGGCAATTATGGCCGAAGTCCTGCAATAAATTTGCCGATGGCCGCTGCGGATTCTGCTGGCGAGGTCTTCTCGATCAGCGCGACGATGGCGCTGCCGATGACGGCTGCATCGGCGAACTCGCCGACTGCCTTGACGTGTTGTGCGTTCGAGATGCCGAAGCCTACGGCGATTGGAAGCGTTGTGAATTGGCGGATACGCGCGACCAGCGAAGGCGCGTCGGAGGCGACGGTATCCCGTGTGCCGGTGATTCCGACGCGCGAGATGGCGTATACGAAGCCGCGCGAGTTTTCGCCGATAGCCTTCAGGCGGGCGTCCGGACTGGTGGGCGCGGCGAGGAAGACGGGGGCGAGGTGGTTGGCGTTCATCTCGGCGAGATATTCGCCGGCCTCTTCGACGATCATGTCGGTCAGCAGAACGCCGTCGGCACCGGCCTCGGCTGCCTTCGCAGTGAAGGTTTTCATGCCCATGCGGACTACGGGGTTCAGGTACGAGAAGAGGATGATGCCCGCGGAGGGGCGGGCTTTTCTTAGATCGGCGGCCAGGGCTAGAACCTGCGTGAGCGTGGTGCCCTTGGCGACGGCGCGCTCGCTGGCCCGCTGGATGACGGGGCCGTCGGCGAGAGGATCGCTGAAGGGGACGCCAAGTTCGATGACGTCGGCGCCGTTGTCGATGGCGGCGAGCGCGATGTCGCGTGTGGTGGCGAGGTCGGGGTCGCCTGCGGTGAGGTAGGCGACGATGCCGGGCTTATGCGGGAAGGCTATCGGCATGAGCTCTCCATCTCTTTTCCAGCTACAACCGCGCCGAGTTCGGTGGCCAACTCGATCATGTGTCCATAATTTTCGTCGCTCACCTGCAGCTCAACGGACTTTCTATCCAAAACGCTGTCTGTGATTTCCTTAGCTTCAGACAGACCGAGGCCAAGCTCTGACCGCAGCATCTTTGTGAACTCAATTTTCTTAAAACCGATATTCCAGTTGTTAATGATCAGGGTGCGGTTTGCCTGCAAATTTATTGTCACTATGCACCCTTCAGATCGAGTTCGCGGGCGAGGATGCCCATGTCTTTGTCGCCACGGCCGGAGAGGTTGACCATGAGGATGTCGGTCTTGTCCATGCTGGGTGCGAGGCGGATGGCTTCGGCGACGGCGTGGGCGCTTTCGAGCGCGGGCAGGATGCCCTCCGTTCGCGAGAGAGTCACGGTGGCTTTCAGGGCTGCATCGTCCGAGCAGGAGACGTAGGTGGCGCGGCCTGAGTCGTGCAGCATGGCGTGCTCGGGGCCGACGGAGGCGTAGTCGAGACCGGCAGAGACGGAGTGGGTGAGCGAGATCTGTCCGTGGGCATCCTGGAGAACGTAGGAGTAAGTGCCTTGCAGGACGCCGGGGACGCCGCCACCATCCCTCTGGAAGCGGGCGGCGTGCTCGCCGAGGCCGGGGCCGCGACCACCGGCTTCGACGCCGATGAGCTGTACGTTGGCGTCCGGGAGGAACTCGTAGAAGGCTCCGATGGCGTTCGAACCGCCGCCGACGCAGGCGATGACGGCGGTGGGGAGCGAGCCGGTCTCTTCGAGGAACTGCTTGCGAGCCTCAATGCTGATGACGCGGTGGAAGTTGCGCACCATGGTCGGGTAGGGATGTGCGCCGAGGGCGCTGCCGAGGATGTAGTACGTGGTGCGGACGTTGGTGACCCAGTCGCGCATGGCCTCGTTGATGGCGTCCTTGAGGGTGGCGGAGCCCGCGGAGACGCCGCGTACCTCGGCACCGAGCAGGCGCA
>JBDTDX010000161.1:0-5677 GCA_039922815.1 Granulicella sp. | reverse complement strand
ACAAACAGGCCCGCAAACTAGCCGCCCAGCTAGGCTTTCAACTCGACGAAGCCGCCACCGGCGGAGGCTCCGACGGCAACTTCACCGCCGCCCTCGGCATCCCCACCCTCGACGGCATGGGCGCCGTAGGCGAAGGCGCCCACGCCCCCCACGAATCCATCCTCACCGAACACCTCATCTCCCGCACCGCCCTGCTAGCCGCCATGCTCGCCACTGTTTAGCCGAAACTTCGTCCTCATTTCAGGCCTCAAAAACTGTCATCCTGAGCGAAGTGCAAAGCACGCAGCCGAAGGACCTGCATTGGCATTTGCCGTTGCCTGTTCTCCTCAATCCACCCACGACACCCGTCATCTCGACCGAAGGCGGCGCTTTTGCCGCCGCAGCGGAGAGACCCCCGCATTTCGCTTTTGTCGTTGCCTGTTCTCCCTGAACCTCGTCAACAAACTGTCATCCTGAGCGAAGCCGAAGGACCTGCATTTTTCTTGCCGTTGCCTGTTCTTGCCGTCATCTGAGCGCAGCGAACGACCCCGCGAGACTCCACCAGCCCCGCCACCCAAAAACCCTTACTTATTTTGTTTTACCGAATCCCCTCCAGCATCACCGAAACCCTAGCCAAAGGCAGCCCCACCACATTGAAATAACACCCCTCCACCCGAGGAATAAACTTAGCCGCCCGCCCCTGAATGGCATACCCCCCAGCCTTCCCCATAGGCTCGCCCGAAGCCACATAAGCCGCAATCTTCGCCTCATTCAGCACGTTGAAGGTCACCTCCGTCACCTCCACCGCAACCACACGAGCCGTCGCCGTCACCAGCGCCACCCCCGTCATCACCTGGTGGACCTTGCCCGAGAGCAGCCGCAACATCCGCGCCGCATCCGCATTATCCACAGGCTTGCCCAGTATCTGCCCATCGCAGACCACCGTCGTATCCGCCCCCAGCACAGTCAGCCGCGCAGGATTCCCATGCCGCGCAAACACCGCCGCAGCTTTATGCTCCGCAAGCCGCTGTACATAGACGCGAACATCCTCCCCGACCTGCGGAGTCTCGTCGATGTCCGCCGTCTCCACGTCGAACGTCAGCCCGATCTGCGTCAACAACTCCCGCCGTCGCGGCGAGCCCGAAGCCAGCACAAACATCTACTGTCCCGTCTCTGCGGAAACGAAAGCCTCGACCGAAACCACCGCCTGCATCGTATGCGCCTCGCCCGTCTTCAGCGTGATCTGCGTCTCCCCCGCATTCGCCGTCTCAAGACACACCATGTCGCGCCACTCCTCCGCCCCCAGGTCCGGCATCGCCTTTCGAGGATTCCACACCACCGTCGTCGCCGAGTGCGCCTTCTCCACCACAATCCGCCGCTTCCCCGCCGCATCATGAATCACGCACGTCGTCGTCGTGTGGTTATACAGCCGGTCTGTCTCCGCCGTAAAGGTAATCGGAGTCTCCACGCCCGGCATCACCGCAAAGTTCTGCGTCTTATCCGCGTACGCCGCGCCTTCAAGCCCCGTCACCGTCGTCGCGTTCACGTCCGCTACCGCAAAGTACGTGTGCAGCGCCTCTTCAAAGACCAGCGGCGTCTCCGCATCGTTCGCCACCGTCAGCTGCATCGTCAGCGTCCGCCCAATCGTCAGCTGGAACGCCAGCCGAAACTTGTCGAAGCCCATCTTGCGGCTCTCCGCCGTCGGCCCCAGCGTGAAGCTCAGATGCAGATCCTCCCCAGCCATCGCCGCAAACGCCAGCGTCCACTCCTCGATCCTCGCGAACCCATGCGCCGGCCCCGGCTTTCCCTCCACACGGTCCGCCTTCTTGTCCGCGCCAAACCACGGAAAGATCACCGGCACGCCACCACGAATCGGCACCCACGCCGCCAGCTCCGTCCTCTTGCTCAGATAGAGCACCGGCTTCCTACCCGCCGGCTGCCAGTGCGTCACATGCGCCCCATGCAGAAACACCGTAGCCGTAGCCGCAGCCGTTGTCACCTCAAGATAGATCAGCCCCGTCGGCGTCTGGCGAAACCCCAGCACCCCGGGAATTGCAAAATTTTCTTCAAGCTGTGTCAGGTCCACTGGTCGCATCTCCTCGTGCAAGCTCCAGTGTATGCAAGTCGCACAACAGATGTTAAGCACCCACTCAACCGCCCGGGTGCCCCATCCTTCGCAGCCTCACCGCGAAGGGTGGGACCACCCCCTCCGTCACGCCTTACTTGCGGCAATCCCGCAGAAAGGGATTTCCCCCAACGAAATCATCCCCCCAGCACAGCAGCTCCACGCTCGTCCCAGGCACCAGCGTATTCAGCAGTGGCGCAGCCTCCGCGTTCAACGCCGCATACACAAACGAGCCAGCATCATGCGTTCGCAACTCCATATAAGTGCGCCCCGGCAGATTTCGATTGACCCCCTCGAAGACCCCACTCACCCGCAGCAGCCGGTCCCGATATTTCTGATTCGCATTCGACCCGATAATCAATTTGCGGTTGTACACCGTATAAATCTCATCGGCGGTCACGTGCGGCGCAACCATCCGCTCCAACTCAGTAGGCACCGGATCAGTCGGCTCCGCCCGCGCAACCACCGTCATCACCTTCTCCATCGAATTCGTCCTGCACCCAACGCCTCCCAAAGCGGCCCCGGTCATCAGCAGCACGATCGCGCGCCGCAGCTTTACGAACCGCGGAACCACGGCATCCATTGGTGTCCCTCCTCGGTCAAAACTTGCAGAACAAAAACTTGCTTCTTCACAAGTTTACGGACGATGCAGCGCATCGGCCCCAGCAGCCGCCCATAGCGAAACACAATCAGGTCCTGCGCTACCTCTCTCTCAAAATAATGCCGCAGCGCCTGAGGTGTTCCCCCTTCGATATACATCTTCTTGGTCCCCTGTCCGATCTCGTGCTCGATGAAGTAAGAACGCATCACCGTACTCAACGAGAGGGCTTGTAGATCACCACGATTCATCTGCCAGTCGATCTCCACGGTGTCCCCGTAACGCCTTCCTCCAAGGATACTGAGCCAATCGCCGTTACGCTCTTTGATCCCATGCACAAACATGCCGGACACACCGACAAACTCATCGTAACGCCAACCAGCCAGATCGTCCCCGACCGCATACATGCAGCGTCGGTTGAATGCCAGAAACTCCGCACGGTTGATCTGTATATTCTTAACGAAGTGACAACCAAGCTGCGCCTCGGCACGACGGCGATAGTACCGCAGGTTGAACCGCGTCTTCTGCCCGATCCGCTCCAGCGTCGCATCCAGCGTGGACTGGAGCTCTAGATATCCAGAGAAGATGCGGATGCGTTCCGTATAGACCCCCCGCCGTCGCCCTTCGCTGAAGGAGTCGCACGCCGCCACTCCTGGTGCCGTCGAAGAGCTCCTCCAGCTCTGCATCGCCAGCAGGGCTCCTCGGCTCATCAGGGCGTCGGCAGCCAGCCTGGCCATCTCGATCCTTGTATCGGACCGCGCAATCAAGGTACGCCGCCCGCTCGCATCATCTGGAATAAAGACGCGTAGACCAACTCCGAACACCCGGTACTCGGAGAGCAGCACTGCCGCCACCACGCCCGTCTCCGGCTGCATAGGGTTCGGCCCGATCAGCACCAGATGCTGCTTCTTTTTCAGCAGATTTTCGGAGCCGAGAAACATCTCCAGATGGTCCATCGCCCCATACTGGCCATAGCAATTCGCCAGTCGAACCAGCAGATCCCGATACGCGAGGATCTCCTTTCGCCCTGTAATAATCCTCGTCTCCTGAACGCTGGTGCGCGCCTTCGAAACAGGAGCATAGATCTTCTCGATCTCCTCCCTTGAGGTTGCAAGAGTGCCGATCAACGAGAGGGATCTGACAGCTTTTAGCGATAGGGACATGGCAATCTCTTGATCTAGACATAGCGGGCCCAAGGGATCATCCCAGCAAGCCTTGTAGTCTCATCGACCAACGCAGGCGCTTATTCTGATGCACCGATTATGCGTCGCAGCGCTGGTTACCTGTGCTACACCGTGGTAATCAGCCGGGAAAACTACGCAGCTGCCAATCCTTTAGGGAAACTTAAGTGTCGGTTTGAACGCATGCCTCCGAAGAGATATAGCCACGTGCCCCAATCCTTCGCAGCCTCATCGCGAGGGGTTGGGATCGACCCGTCCATCACACGATCCCCGACTCACTCGCGGCATGCAATGTCGAATCACTTAATTGAAGGTGTCTCAGTTCAGGAGGAGCAAGCCGCCTACAGCCTGCGCCGTTTCGTCTCCAGATACGTAAACCGAATCCGGTGAATCACCGTGATCGTTGACAGCACCGCCAGCACCCACAACGCCGGCGCCATTACGCCCCACCGATTGCACAGCGCCCCCAGAATCACCAGCACGATCCGCTCCGGCCGCTCCATGAACCCGACCTTGCATTTGCCGATCAGCGCCTCGGCCCGCGCCCTCGTGTAGCTCACCATCAGGCTCGCCGTCATGCAGAACGCCACCAGCACCACATAGAAAAACCGGTTGCCCCGCGCGTAGAAAACCAGCAACCCGAAGAACAGCGCCACATCCGAGTAGCGGTCCATCACCGAGTCAAAGAACGCGCCAAACACCGACACCTGCTGCGTCTGCCGCGCCACACGGCCGTCCACCATGTCGAAGATGCCCGCGCCGATAATCACCAGGCCCGCATACACAAAGTAGCGAACCGCGTGGTCTCCGCGCGCGAAGCCGAAGAACACCGCCGCCACAATATTGATCAGCAGGCCGATAAACGTAAGCACGTTCGGCGAGATCCTGGTCAGCGCGAGGCCGTCCACAATCTTCTGCAGCAGCCATCCACTGCCTTTACCGAAAGCGCCTGTCCAGGTCAAACCCTAATGCCTCTTGAGCCGAAAGCCAGCCACGCGCTCTGAGCGCGGCGGCTGACCGTGAAGTTAGTCTTCTTCTTCTGAATCGTGAATCGTCGTGAGCTTCAGCACCTCAAGCTCGCGCTTCCCATTCGGCGTGTCCACAATCGTGACCTCGCCAACCTTCTTGCCCAGCAGCGCGCGCCCGATCGGCGACGTCGTCGAGATCAGTCCCAGCGACACATCCGACTCTTCGCTCGTCACCAGCTTGTACTGGATCTCTTCATTCTTGCTCGAATCAAACACCACCACCGTCGCCCCGAATCCCACCCGATCATGCGGAATGTTGACCAGGTTGACCATCGCCAGCTCGCCCATGCGCTTCTTCAGCTGTCCCAGGCGCGCGTTCACGAAGACCTGCCGCTGCTTCGCCATGTGATACTCGGCGTTCTCGCTCAGGTCGCCAAGGGCAACGGCCTTCTTGATCTCAGCCGGCAGCTCTGTCGTCAGCTCGCGCTCCAGCAGTTTGATCTCTTCTTCGAGCCTTTTCTTAACTTTTTCGGGCATTCAGTGCCTTCCGGAGACAACAGGCGCGACCGCAGACAGCTTCCCGCGGGCAGCGCTTCAGGTTGAAAACATGATTATACGAAAATACCGCCCCAACATCTCCACGCAGCACACCAACAGCAAATCTGCCGTCTCTTTTGCTTGTCATTCCCGAAGGGAATCTACGTTTACTTTCCTCCACACCAACATCAAATCCGCTCAAAGACAGCGACGATCCAGTAGCTTCGATGAGCCCTCGCGCTGAAGGCGCGGACAATACCAGCATGGGGCATAGCCCCATGAAACGAAA
>JBDTDX010000160.1:0-12117 GCA_039922815.1 Granulicella sp. | reverse complement strand
GCCGAGGTGGTGAAGTGCAAAGCAGACATGGGCATCACCTTCGATGGCGATGCCGACCGTGCGCTCTTCGCCGATGAGCACGGCAACGTCGTGAACGGCGATGCCGTGCTGCTGCTGGCGGCGCGTGATCTTGCCGAGCGTGGTCTGCTGGCGGGCGCTACGGTGATCGCGACCACCATGTCCAACATGGGCCTCGAGGCCGCGCTGAAGCGCAGCGGGATCAGCATGTTCCGAGCACCGGTGGGCGACAAGTATGTACTCGAGCAGATGCGTTCGACGGGCGCGTCGCTGGGGGGCGAGCAGTCGGGGCACATCATCTTCTCGGGTCGTTCGACGACGGGCGATGGCCTGCTGACGGCGCTGCTGTTGCTCGATATCATCCATCGCTCGGGCCGGTCGCTGGCGGAACTGACGGAAGACCTGAAAACGTTTCCGCAGGTCATCCTCAATGTGAAGGTCCGCGAGAAGCGGCCGCTCGAACAGATTCCCACCGTGGCCGCTGCGATTGCAGCAGCAGAGACGGCGCTGGCCGATTCGGGCCGCGTCGTCATCCGCTACTCCGGCACGGAGGCGTTGGCTCGGGTCATGATCGAAGCAGAGTCAGAAACCCTGATGCGCGAACACGCCGAGGCTATTGCGGATGCGATCCGCTCGGAGATCGGCATTTAGTGACACGATGAAGCGCCGATGGGCGGAGGATGATCCTCCGCCCACTGGCGTTAGTGCTACGGGGCGAGAACGAAGGCAATTGCAGCAGAGGCGTCATACTCCGACTGTCGTCCCCAGCCGTTGGTGGCGGATGCGGCGACGTAGACGTATTCGGCAAACCCGGCAATCGTGCAACTGCCGAGCAAGGTGGGTAGCGCCCCAATGACGGGGGAGACCACCGCGCTGACCGGCCCGCTGGTGCTGGGCGGCGTGAGCGTGTTGACTCCTTTGATCAGGCTGAACGAGAAGGTCGCAAAGCCGTTGGGGTGCGAGGCGGTGAAGGGCATGACGACCTGTGGAGGCATCTTGCCGGTGTAGTGGAGCAGGCCGCAGGTGGTGTCGGCTGCGGAGCCGCCCAGGGTGGGCTGGCCGATGCCTGCGCTGCAAACATTGTTATCAACCAGGATGGTGAGTGGTGGCGTGGTGGCGATGGCGCCGCCGACCGCGTTGATGAACTCGACGCTGATGGTATTTTTGCCGTTGGGAAGCGCGGTCGTATCGAGGAAGGCCCCGAGGGTTGGCGTATACCAGAGCGGCAGATCGCTGAGTGGGTGGACCGGCAGGTAGCCCGGCTTGCCGGCGATGGTGACGGTGTTGGTGGTGACGTTGGCGTAGGTGGTGCCGTTCCACTTCTCGTCGGAGACTGGAGAGGTGTCGATCAGCTCGAGAGTAGTGAGGGCAGGGGTGGTGTAGACGAGGACGCGGTAATAAGCGGCTCCGTCGGCATAGGCGGTGGCATGGTTGACCATCAGCGGCAGCGTGCCGCCGAAGGGAACGTTCAGCACCTGCAAAGGCAGGTTTGGGTCGACGGTGGTGTTGGCCAGGCCGGTTGCGGGAACGATCTTGTCGAAGGGGATGAAGCCAATGCCCATCAGCAGCGGGCCAGCGGCGGAGAAGGGCGAGATGGAGCAGCTTTGCAGATCGCTGTTGCAGCAGACGAGCAGCAGGCTCGGGTTGGCCAGCGCAACGCTCGAAGGACGGCTGGCGACACCGCTGACGACGACATTCGACGTGGCTGAGGAGCCGGAGAGATTGATGCGCGTGATGCGGTTGGCAGGATCGCGCTCGGCGATGAACAGGCCGCTCTGCCCGGCGTCGGCCCAGGTGAGGTGAAAGGGAGCAACCAGCCCGGAGACAAGCTGCTGGCGGCTGCCGTTCGCAAGCGTGATGCGGCTGACGGTCCCGGCGGCGTTCTGCTCGGAGACATACGCATACTGCAGGTCATCAGAGATCGCGAGGCCGACTGCTCCGGTGAGATTGTTGAGGATGGATTGCTTCGCGAAAGGAGCCGTCAGGCTGATGCGGTAGAGGTTGCCGTGGCCTGTGGGATCGTATTCGACGACGTAGGCGTTGTTATGCGCTTCGTCGAGCGCAAGCTGTTGCGGTGCAACCAGCCCGCTGGCGATGACCGTTGCACTGGCGCGATTAGCTGCGGTGAGCGAGACCTTGACGAGATCGCCGGAGCGCTCGGTGACGTAGGCGTGTGCGTTGTCTGCGGAGACGACGACCGACTCGGGAGTGACGTAGCCGGTGCCGATGACGTTGTAGGCCGGGTTCAACTTGTAGGTCACCCACTGGATGCCGAGGTTGTAGCCGTAGGAGGTGATGAGGACCTTGGCGTAGTTGCCGTTGGTGGTCTTGACGGCGAAGACATCGCCTACTACCAGCTTATTGGTGGGGTCGGCGTTGCCGTCGATGGGTGCGGTGCCGTAGGGGAGGGACTGCAGCCCGCTCGGGGAGACGCTCGCGAAGGGAACCACGCCGATGTTGACGATCCGTGTGTTGTTGTAGATCCGCATCTCGCGGACGACGTTGGTGACTGCCTCCCAGAAGATATCCCAGTTGGTGCCACCGGACGAACCGGGCGCAGACTGGACACCCGCGTCGAGGTCGAAGAGGAAGGTGCCCTTGAGGATCGCGGTGCCCTGGTTGATGATGGTGGCCGCAGGAAAGAGATCGTAGGTGGAGAGCTTGCCGCCGTATTCGACGAAGACGAGCTGGTTTTTGCTCTGGCGGAAGTCACATCCGATGGCGCCGCCGAGGCCGCCGATAAGTTCAACAGGGGTAGGCATAGTCGTTCTCTCTTTCAGGTAAGCGCACGAAGGCGCGTTAGCGGACAAAGCCATGGGCATCGCAGTCCTCGCGAGAGCTGGCTTCGATCAGATTGTGAGGTGGGGCCCGGGGCCTGGCGTTCGTGCAACTGACGATACGCCATAAACGTTACGGAACATAGTGGGGCGGACGGCGAAATCGTTACACGCGGATTTCTGCACTTACCGACGAGTCAAAGGCTCAAGCTGGAGCAGATGCATCACGGCGCACTCTTCAGGCTGCAAAGCGTAGCGCGAACGGGAGGCTTTCTTCCCGACGAGTTGTTCGAGCTTCTCGGCCATCGTTCCGCTTGTGTAGCACTCAAGCAGCGCGGGATGCACATAGCACTTGCGGCAGACGGAAGGCGTATTGCCGAGATGCGCCGCCACCGACGCAATCGCCTGGACCATATTCTTCTTCGCCTGCGTCTCGGAGGTAAACGCTTCGAACTCGCGCAGCGTTGAACAGGCTAGCACGGTGCCTGCCCAGGTGCGAAAGTCCTTCGCGGTAAAGTGCTCGTCGGTCATCGCGCAAAGATATTCGTTCACGTCGGCGGAATCGACCTTGTGGGCCGTGCCGTCGCTGTCGAGATATTCAAAGAGTTCATAGCCGGGCGTGTCGCTGCAGGTGCGCACGATCCTGGCAATGCGGCGATCGTTCACATCGATCGTATGCTGCACGCCGCTCTTGCCCTGAAAGCTGAAGGTGATGGTCGCCCCTTGAATAGCAACGTGCCTTCGGTGCATGGTCGTCAGCCCGTAGGAGTGGTTGGTGCGTGCGTACTCCGTATTGCCGACGCGAATGAAGGTCGTCTCCATCAAGCGCACGATGGTCGCGAGCACCTTCTCCCGAGGCAGCCCGGGCTGCGCCAGATCGTGCTCCACCTGCTTGCGAATCTTCGGGAGTGCTTTCCCAAAGAGCAGCATGCGCTCGTACTTTACCTCGTCGCGAACCTCGCGCCAGCGGGGATGATAGCGGCTCTGCTTGCGTCCGCGAGCATCCCGGCCCGTTGCCTGGAGATGTCCGTTGGGAAGAGTGCAGATCCACACATCGACCCACGCCGGAGGGATGACGAGTGATTTGATTCGCGCCAGAATCTCAGGGTCGCGCACGGTTTTTCCGTCTGGAGCGAGATAACGAAAGCCATTGCGCCAGCGCTTCCGCGCGATGCCGGGGCGATGGTCATACACGTAACGCAACCCGGCAGCTTTCGCGGATTCAGTAGGGTCGGTGACTACCTCGTGCGTGGCCTGTCGCGATGCCTCGGAACACATGAGCGTCTTGGATGCAGATCCGTCGCTTGAAGTCTGCTGCGAAGGGTTACTGGTCCTGCACGAGGCTATTGAGCTGGATCATCGGCTCGACATTTGTGAAGTTTGGGATGTCCCCGACGATCTCGGCACCGAACTTCGCAAGCGCTGCCTGCACCTGTTCCGCCGAGCCGAAGCTGAGCAGACCGATCAACTCATAGCTTGGGGAGGCACCATCCAGGGTCGTCTCGCCGCGCATGAGCTCAACCCGTTCCAGCCCCATCTCCGTCCAGCGCGCCTGCACCAGCGGGATGTGTTTCTGCGTGTAGTAATCGTGGTCAAAATGAGAGGTGCTGCTCTTCGGATAAAGGACGGAGACGATGGTCATGGAGCTGATAATAACCGAACTCCGCGTGTCTGCGCCGGGCAAACGAGGCTCGCTTCTTGCCCGGCGCGAGCGTATCCTATACGCTAAAGCTATGTATGAAGACTTCACAGTAGTCGACCGCTGGACCCAGGAATCGCTCCGCATTATGTGGAAGGGGACCGTTGTGGCCATCGCCACGCGGCACGCCGACGCCACCGACATCCGCTTCTCCGTCAACGGCAAGCCCGTGTGGATCGCGATGCCGAACGTGGCGTGGATCGAGCAGAAGCGCCGCAATGGCAAGGTCATCACCGATTATCTTGCCGCGCAGATCGCAGGACGCTATCTCAAGATGGCGGTGGAATCCGGCTACGACAACGGCCGCGAGATGTATACGATGACCGTTGACGAGGTGCTTGAGCACGCCGAAGCCGTGGTGAAGGAAGCTGGCGGCACGATGAAACTCCCAACCCTGCCAGTCATCAACGAAGATATTGAGCCGGAGCTGGAACTCGGCCGCCTGCCCGCTGACAACCAGGGGCCGGTCAAGACTCCGCCGGACCACATGGTGCTGTAGAAAAATCCTCAGAAAAATAAAAGGCCGCCTCTGCACTAGAGACGGCCTTTCTGTTGCGCGGAGCTCTATAGCGATGCGGTATCGAGAACGAAGCGGTACTTCACGTCGCTCTTCACCACGCGCTCCCATGCCTCTTCGAGCTTGGCGAAGGTGGTCATTTCGATGTCGGAGACGATGTTGTGCTCGCCGCAGAAGTCGAGCATCTCCTGCGTCTCGCGGATGCCGCCGATCATCGAGCCCGCCAGCGACTTGCGACCGACAATGACGCCAAAGGACGATACCGCCAATGGCTTCTCCGGCGCGCCGACCAGGCATAGCGTGCCGTCCCGTTTCAGCAGACCAAGCAAGGAGTTCACATCGTGATCCGCAGAAACGCAGTCCAGAATGAAGTCGAAGCTGCCAAGATGCTTCTTCTGCCAGCCCTCTTCTTTCGTCAGGATAACCTCGTCTGCGCCGAGCTTCTTCGCATCTTCAATCTTGTTGGCCGAGGTCGTAAACTGAACCGTGTGCGCTCCGAATGCGTGCGAAAACTTGAGTGCCATGTGGCCGAGCCCGCCCAACCCGACGATGCCGATCTTCTTGCCAGGGCCGGCACCCCAGTGCTTGAGCGGGGAATAGGTGGTGATCCCGGCGCAAAGCAAGGGAGCGGTCGCTGCCAGATCGAGGTTCGCCGGGACATGCAGCGCGAAGTGCTCCGTCACGACGATCTTGTTCGCATAGCCGCCATAGGTGGGGCTGCCATCGCGGTTCAGGCCGTTGTAGGTGCCCACCATCCCGGGGTTGTTACAGAACTGCTCCTCGCCAGCTTTGCAGTTCTCACAGCTACTGCAGGAGTCCACCATGCAGCCGACGGCCGCGCTGTCACCCACCTTGAACTTCGTCACGGAGGATCCAATCGCCGAAACTTTGCCGACGATCTCGTGCCCCGGAACCATGGGGAATTTGGAGTTCCCCCATTCGTTGCGCGCCTGGTGGATATCCGAGTGACAGATGCCGCAGAACTGAATGTCGATGAGGATGTCGTCGGGACGTAGTTCGCGATGCTCGAAGTCGAAGGGCACCGGAGCAGAGTTCTGGTCGTGGGCGGCGTATCCGTGCGTTTTCATTGGGGCTCCTGGTGTCATCGGGTTCGGTTTCGTTACTCGTCGTAGTGCATGAGGCTGAGAACGTCGTACTCCTGAAACTTGGCGCGGCCCTTCAGGAAGTCGAGCTCGACGGCAAATCCCAGTCCGGCAATCTCACCGCCTAGCTGGCGCACGAGCTTGACCGTCGCCTGCATGGTGCCGCCCGTAGCAAGCAGGTCGTCGACGATGATGACGCGCTGCCCCGGCTCGATGGCGTCGAGGTGAATCTCCAGCGAATCCGAGCCATACTCAAGGTCATAGGTCACGCGCGCCGTCTTGGCGGGCAGCTTCTTCGGCTTGCGCACGGGGACGAAGCCAGCATTCAGCCGGTATGCCAGCGCCGGTGCAAAGATAAAACCCCGCGCTTCAATGCCGAGGACAAGGTCGATATCCTTGCCGATGTAGTGGGCAGCGAACGCGTCGATGAGCTGCGCGAAACCTGCCTTATCCTTCAGCAGCGTGGTGATGTCGTAGAAGAGGATGCCCTCTTTGGGGAAGTCAGGGACGTTGCGGATAAGCTTCTTCAGCGGCTCACAGTTGATTTCGGACATCTACCACGCTCCTTCAATTACGAATGGCCCCAGATGGGTGCCTTCCTCTTCAATCAGTTCATGTTCGACGACGCGATCGACGCGGCTACCGCGAGACCCCTTGCGAATCGCCACTTTCAATTCATCCAGCGGAACTAGTTCGCCAGCGGCAACGATTTCGACGTGGCCGTCAGCGGTGTTGCGCACCCAGCCGCGCAGGCCAATCTGCGCTGCCTCCCGATGGATATACCATCGAAAGCCAACACCCTGCACGCGGCCTTTGACAAGAAAGTGGAGCACCATGGGGGAGTTATTGCACACGGTAAACGTATGCGTTGGAAATAAATCGATTCCCAATCGTCTGACCACCCAATCGCATACCATTCACATCCTTCGCTTTAGCAAAAATCTTGCGGAGACCTTGTATAAAAAGATCTTTGGTGGGCAAGATGAGGATAGGAGGCAATGTGTAGATGAAGTGATCACGCAAGGTTGCGGCTACCTTCTCGTATGCCCTAAGCGGATGGGTTTGATCGAGGGCAGGAGAGGAGAGAACCAATCTCCAATCGTCGTACTCGGCTGACACCATCAAGAGAGCAACGAGGGGTCTGATCTGAGCTGCGTCCAATGCAGCCAGAGCCTCGAGCCCCGCATTTACGTCAGGGTTTACCAGCGTTGCTTGATCCATGGCAGCACCCCATCCTTTCTTCTTATAATCGCATCGAGAATCGCTTCAGCTTCATTCTTTGTCCAGATTGAGTAACGACTATCCTCTGTCCAGCTACAGGCCAGAAGCCAACCTGCGGAGAAGATGGAGTTTGCCTGTCTCGCCGCAGTCAGGTCGGCATCCAGTTGTGCAAATTTGGCGAGTTCAGGCAATCTGTGAATGAAGATCTTCCCAGAACTATTTTTGTCAGGGAAATCATATCGCTGCACGCATTTGGCAAAACACGCTTTTAAGGCACACTCCACTGCATACCCTGCCAAGTAGTATGCACCACTGTATTCACCCGCCTCGAAAAGGATTTTTGCCTCACGGATTCGGGTATTTGACAATCTTTGCAGGTCAGTTCGATTCATGGTTTAAGCGCGGCCGAGGTAAGCGCCTTCGGCGGTATCGACGCGAATCTTTTCGCCCTCGTTGATGAATGGTGGCACCTGCACGACGAGGCCGGTCTCGGTCTTCGCTGGCTTGGTCACCGAAGAGGCGGTGGCGGACTTGATGCCCGGCTCCGTCTCCAACACGGTCATCACCACGATGCCGGGAAGCTCGATGCCGACTGCCTTGCCATCGTGAAAGCTGACGCTGATGGAGAGGTTGGGCGTCAGGTATTCGACGGCATCGCCCAGCGTTTCTCGGTTCAGCATGGTCTGCTCGAACTTGTCGTCCATGAAGTAGTAGTCGTCGCCGTCGTTGTAGAGATAGTCCATCTTGATCTCGTCGACGTAGACGCGATCAATCGGGTCGGGCGAGCGAAAGCGCTCGGTGAACATGCCGCCTGTGCGGATATTGCGGAGCTTGGCCTGGATGAAGGCGCGCAGGTTGCCCGGAGTGCGGTGTTCAACCGAGAAGACGAGATGGAGGTCGTCCTTGTACTTGATAATCATGCCCGGGCGCATCTGCGTTGCGGAAATTGACATAAGGTAAACCCCTGATCTTTTTGCTTAAGGAATCGCGTGACGACCACGGTCCGCGCTACGGCGGATAAGCCTTCAATCCTCCAATTGTAGCGTGGTGTTGAGCGAGAGGTTAACCGCGTCCAAAGAGTCGTTTGAAGAAGTGGCCAATCCGGTGAGCGAACCCCGGCGCAAGTTGGGGCGCGGGAGACGCCTCAGGTTGAATCATCGTTCCAGGCATCGCAGCAGCCGACGAACTCGTGCTGTTTGCCGGTGTCCCGGAGATGGTACTGGTGCCATCGCCGGAGAAGCCCAGCGTCGTCGAAACCTGCGCATGAGCCACACCGGGCGCTGCCTGCGGAACCGGCGGCGCGGGAGCCAGCCCCTGGCTTACCGCGGCAGGGAAGGGATGCTCCGTCGCCGCTGCGGTCATGGCGTCGGCTCGTCCGCCCGAGGCAAGCAGCGCGTCCGCAATGGACATGCCAGGCTCCGTCGCCGGGCAGCCGCAGGGCGAGCTCTCGTTGTCGACGACCTCCTTCAAACTGCCATGCTCGAACAGGACATGCTGGCCCGCGCGCAGCTCATACGTGCCTTCGCCGAACTGGTCGGAGATGCCAAGCGTAGGCGCACCAGCCCCTTTGTTTTCGACACAGGTGTCGCCGCTTGGGGTCACACGAAGACGAAGATCCAGCGGCCCGGCCCCGCGCACACTGAACCGCAGATCCGGTGTCATCACAACGTCGTTGCTAACTGCGTTGGCATGGAACTCGATAGCCCCGCGATCGAGCGCGAGCATCAGCGGCTGCACGCCCGCACCTTGCCGCTGCGTCAAATGAAGGCCGCTGGTGGCGCAGACGCGAACCGTTCCGCCACGGTTGAGAGCGATCTCTGCCGTGTGATCCTTCGCAAGAACGCTGCTACTGCCCACGAGCACGGCGCGGCCATTCGTCACGGAGAGATCGCCGGACACAGTAGCATCCTGCACAGCCACGGTGCCAATACCCTGCTGGGCAGACGCACGCAGACCGCATCCCGCCACGAACATCGGTATCGCTAAAATTGGGGCTAGTCGAAGCACGCGCATGGGCTCAGCTTACCCCTTCAGGTTCATGAAGTTCTTGATGATCTGCCGGCCATGCGTCGTCAGCACGCTCTCAGGATGAAACTGAACGCCCTCAATGGGAAGCGAGCGGTGTCGAAGCGCCATAATCGTTTCGCCATCAGCGGTGCGCGCGGAGACTTCCAGCTCCTTCGGCAGATTCTTATCCTCGACGATCAGCGAGTGATAGCGGGTGCAGGTCATCGCGGATGGGATATCGCGAAAGATCGTCTTGCCATCATGTTCAACCTCGCTGGTCTTGCCATGCATCAGCTTCGCCGCGCGGATGACGTTGCCGCCAAAGGCCGCTCCAAGCGCCTGGTGCCCGAGGCACACCCCGAGAATGGGCACCTTCCGCCCACCGCTCGCGCCCAGCGCCGCGAAGTGCCGAATCAGCTCAATGCTGATCCCCGCGTCCTGCGGCGTGCACGGGCCGGGAGAGATCAGGATGCGGTCCGGATGCATCGCCTCCACATCGTCCGGAGTCAGCTCATCGTTGCGGCGGACGACGATCTCCGCGCCCAGTTCGCCCATGTACTGGACGAGGTTGTAGGTGAAGGAGTCGTAGTTGTCGAGGACGAAAACCATACAACTGCTATTTTACGCTGGCTGCGCCGACGCCGCAGTCGCAGCTAAAAGACAACGGCAGGCACCCCATCGCCCTCTAACGATCAGGTGAACCTTATGTTGTTTACACAGAAGCGTTGGAAGCACTTTGCAGCCATGGCCTTGATCGGCGATGGCGTGATGGCCGTCATTCGTCCCGAGCACGATGCTCGCGCCTGGAAGCATGGCCCGAAGCCATGGCAGAAGCTGATGGGCGAGCTCCAGGAGCGCCCCACGCTGACCCGGATGATCGGGATCGCGCAAATCATCGGTGGTGTCTGGTGGGCGCTCGATCAGGAGAAGGAAGAGGACTAAATCCGATGGACACGCTAGGGCGTCTCTAGCTTACTGTAACCTTAGGGGCAAGTTTGCGTCCGATACAGTGCAGGTCGCATTCCAGGAGTCCTCATGTTCGATTCAGAGCCAGGCCGGGACGTTGAATCCAGGAAGATCACCAGGCGCGTTCTGCTCACCAGTGGAGCGACAGCCATAGTTGGTCTATCCGTGCTCTCGTGGCGGCATTCGCTGGTCGTTGAAGCCGCCGGGACGCAGACTCATGGGACTCCGGGTGAAGTCACCATCGTCAACTTCTCGGACGACGGCAAGAACCTCGGCAAAGAGACCGTCGCGAAGGTGGTCAAGACCGATGGCGAGTGGCGTCAGCAACTCGGTGACAATTCCTTCAACATCGCCCGCCGCGCAGACACCGAGATCCCCTATACCGGCGTGAGCTGGAAGGAACACGGCAAGGGAATCTTTCGCTGCATCTGCTGCGACACCGCCCTGTTCAGCTCGCAGACGAAGTTCGAGTCGGGCACCGGCTGGCCGAGCTTCTGGCAGCCGATCGCCAAGGAAAATGTCGTGGAGAACACGGACCGCACCCTGGGAATGGCGCGCACCGAGGTCAAATGCGCCCGTTGCGAAGCCCATCTCGGACACGTCTTCGACGACGGACCGCGACCAACGGGCCTGCGCTACTGCATGAACTCCGCGTCCATGAAGTTCGTCAAATCCGCTTAGTTAATTTGGATACTGGCGCGCTCGCTCAATCGCCCGCACCACGGCGCGCGCCTTGTTGCCGCACTCTTCAAACTCTTTCTCCGGTATAGAGTCGGCAACGATGCCCGCACCTGCCTGGATGTAGCCCTTCGCGCCATCCATAAACAGCGTGCGGATGGCGATGCACGAGTCCAGGTTCCCTGAGAAATCCGCATAAAAAATACTGCCGCCGTAGACGCCGCGCCGCGCCGGTTCCATCTCTTCGATAATCTCCATCGCGCGAATCTTTGGTGCACCGCTCAGCGTTCCGGCTGGGAAGCACGCCTTGAACGCGTCGATCGCTTCAAGCTCCGGCTTCAGCTTACCCTCCAGCGAGCTGACCAGGTGCATCACATGGCTGTAGCGCTCCACGAACATCAGGTCTTTCACCTTCACCGAGCCAAACTCGCTCACGCGGCCCACATCGTTGCGGCCCAGGTCCACGAGCATGATGTGCTCGGAGACCTCCTTCTCGTCAGCACGCAGATCCGCCTCAAGCGCACGGTCGGTAATCTCGTCAGCCCCACGTCCCCGCGTTCCGGCGATCGGCCGATACTCCACGCCGCGATCGTGCACGCGCACCAGCAGTTCCGGCGACGATCCGACAATGTGACCGACGGTTATTGGGGCATTCTTTTGCCCATTCTTCTGCAGACCGAACCGCAAGAAGTACATATACGGCGAAGGATTGACGATGCGCAGAGCGCGATAAATATCGAACGCGGGCACCCCCGGCGTACAGTCGAATCGCTGCGAAAGCACGCACTGAAACACGTCGCCCGATGCAATGTACTCCTTGGTGCGGTTCACCGCCTTCAGAAAACTGGCCTTCGACGTCCGCGCCGTCAGCTTCAGCTTGCCGGTCACAGCACGTCGCTTCTGCTTCGGAAGCGCCCCAGCCAGTCGCCGTTCAAGCTTGTTGAGTCGGCGAACAGCACGGTCATACGCGCCCTTCCGATCCTCTCGCGTCAGATCGGCAGTTGCGATCAGGTGAATTTCTTTTTTGACGTGGTCGAAAGCCAGCACCTGGTCGAAGAACATCAGGCAGGCATCCGGCACACCCAGCTCATCCTTCGCCGTGCTCGGCAATGTCTCGATCTGGCGAACGAC
>JBDTDX010000159.1:0-6400 GCA_039922815.1 Granulicella sp. | reverse complement strand
CAAGGGTAAGGTTCTGCGCACGGCGCAGTTCGGAGCCTTTGTCGAGATCGCTGAGGGTGTCGAGGGTCTCTGCCACGTGTCCGAAGCGGTCGATGCAAACCATCAGCCGATCAAACTCGATGTCGATTAAGAGCATGAGTTCAAGATCGTCAAGATGAACCAGGAAGAGAAGAAGGTCGGTCTGAGCATTCGCGCTGTAGGCGAAGAGGCAAGCCGCGCCGAGGTGGAGAGCTACAAGGAACGCGGCGGTGGCGATCACCACGGCAAGAGCTCTTCCAGCTCCTCCTCATCCTCCTCGTCAAGCAGCAGCACCACGCTGGGCGATCTGATCAACTGGAAACGTTCCGAACGCGAGTAGGCGGATCGAATCTACAAATGAAGGGGCCGTCCCTAGGGACGGCCCCTTCATTTGGCTTCGTGATGGAACCAGACCAGAGTCTTACCAGGTCGCCTCTTCGCAACGAGCTCGTAACTGCTCTCCAAAGACAGCATATGTCCTCCGGCCAAAACCGGCCAAAGCCAACGTGCCAGGTGGCATCGATCCACCCCGGTAGGCAAACAGATCAGGCGGTATCGGATCACCTGCGACCGGACACCGCCTGTATGAACTTAGCTGTTGGTGTGAGAAGTTTAAGCCGTCTGCGATTGCGGCATGACAACCTTCGGCTGATCAGCCATCTTGATTGAGGCTCGCCGCATAATCTCAAGCTCGGCTGGTGCAAAGAGTTCGGGGGGAATTCCGCCAACTGCGACGAACCCGGGCTCGTCGCCGAGCGCCTGGGAGATCTGATTCCACCGCAGGAAAGGAGACGTCGTCGGGAGAACGACGATGCGCCGTTTCGGCTCCGGCAGAGCAAAATAGGTCGTCCAAAGCAAGAGAATAACGCAGCTGGCTATGCCGGTCGCTGCATTAATAGTGGTGTACATGCCTTGGAAATGGGCAGTCCAGGCTGCGGAAACCAGCTGCGAAGTCGCCTGCATGCCGAGGCCGAGGCTTACTCCGAATACGCGGCTGCTGAAAGTGAGCCCCATGGGGCGAATCGCGAAGGTGACGAAGAGCAGCAGGCACAGGGTAAGGACACTTTGAGTGCGCTCAAGCTGGGATACGAAATTAACGATGAAGCTCATCTGGGTCAGATGAGGGGTCAAGGCAGAGAATAGAGCAACTGCAAGGGAGATGCCAGCCGCCCAGCAAAACACTAACCGACCAAGTTTTTTAAGTCCCTGGAGCGGAGCCATTGCCAGATTGAAGACACTATAGATTAGCCATAGACCGAGAAGAGACTCGATGGCGTAGCCTGACCAGAACCCATAAAAGTACAGCCGGTACGCGAGATGCTTTTCAATTCCATATCCGCCAAACATGTAGAGCGGAAGAAGTGCTACATCAAAAAGTCCACGAAATCCGATAAGAAGACAAAGAACTTTGTACTGCCTCCCTTGCTTGCGAAGCAGAAGACACGACAGCGCAACGACGCACAGGATGATTTCACCTATCGCAATACTATTCGTGATAAGTGTTCCATTCATCCGACGCGACCCCCTGGAAGATCAGAATATCTTAACCAGGGGGAGCAGCGGTAAAAATAAATCTATTATTTGTTACCACCCATGCCGCATGCGTTGGGATCGTTCGGGGGGCACATCGGGGTTGGGAAGCCAGCGAGGAGGGTCGGCTTGACGTTCTCGGAGTTGGTCTTGACGGTGTGAGCGGAAGCAACTGCGCCGGTGAGGGTGAGGGCGATAACGAAAGCGCGGACGATGTTCTTCATGTTGGAGCTCCTTAGGATTGAGTAATCGGTCTATAAAATATTTCTCTGGACACACCAGATGTAAGAAACATAAGATATAGACTTGACTAAGTCCATTGAAATGAATAACATAACGAAGTAATAACGCTAGTGCTGGTAACTTTTGTAAAAAAGACTCTCTCCATACCCAACTTCGGTAAGGGTTATCCACTATCCGGCGTAATTTGTTGACGCATTGCAGCCGAAATGACAAAGGTCCTGAAGCGGAACACTTCAGGACCTGGTGAAAAGCGAAATTTGCAGTTATTTGTAGAACACGCGCGGCCGAAACCTAGACTTCGAGAGGCGAAGCCACGGGGCTAACCGCGTTCTCGGCAGCGGGAACCGGCGCAGTACGCTTCGGAGCAGGAGGCTGCTGAATCTCGGCTTTTTTTGCCGGAGCAATAATGGCGTGCAGCGTGGTTCCTTCCATGCGGGGCATGAATTCCACCAGGCCGGTGTCGCCAATATCCAAAATCAGGCGGTTAATGATCTTGTAGCCAAGGTCGCGGTGGGCCATTTGGCGCCCCTTGAACCGTAGCGAAGCCTTGACCTTGTCCCCTTCTCCGAGGAAACGGACAGCCATATTCTTCTTCGTCTGGTAGTCGTGTTCGTCGACCGTGACGGAGAATTTGACCTCTTTGATGGTGATGATCTTCTGCTTCTTGCGCGCGGCGCGGTCGGACTTGTCCTTCTCGTAAAGGAATTTGCCGTAGTCCTGTATCTTGCAGACCGGCGGCACGGCGTTCGGCGAAATCTCTACGAGGTCGAGCGTGCGTTCACGCGCCATCTTCAAAGCGTCAAAAGGAGCCATGACGCCGAGCTGTTCGCCGTTCTCGTCAATGACGCGGATTTCGCGTGCGCGGATGCGCTCGTTGGTGCGGATAAAGGATTTGGCGGAACGCTTATCAATCGGTGGAATAGGTCGCCTCCACAGCAGGCCCCGAGGCCTCGCCATGCATGGGTTGAAGTTTTTTGAGCGCGCCGGATCGATTCAGCTTCGCCGTAATGGTAAGTATAGCATTCACTTACCCTACCGTTGTTACCAGTACGCGGTGGTCAAATTGGACATCCGCCACTTCGGGAAGGCAAGATGAGAGGCATCACCGGAAAATGCCGCAGCCATCCGTCCCGGAGGAGAACTCTACATGAAGCGAAGAATTTTGCTGGTCGATGATGAAGTCGCCGTCCTGCTGACGCTGAAGGCCGTGCTCGAAATCAGTGGCTTCGAGGTGGATACGGCGGCCTCCGCCAAGGACGCGCGGCTAAAGCTCAAAAATCGCGAGTACGCCATGGTCATCACCGACATGCGCATGGAGCACGACATCGCTGGCGCCGAGGTGATTCAGGCAGCACGCGAGGCGGAATATTATCCAGCCGTCGCGCTGCTTACTGCGTTTCCTGTCGCGGAAGAGGACTGGCAGGAGCTCGATACCGATAAGGTCGAGGTGCTGATGAAGCCGATGCACACCAGGGTCCTGCTGCAGCAGATTGAAGCCCTGCTCGTCAAACACGACGCCAAGCGGGCGGCGGCCAGGACCGCAGCCCCAGCAAAGCCCACACCCGCGAAGAAAACAGCCACGAAGGCTGTTGCCGCTAAAACCAAAACACCCGCAAAGAAAGCCGCAATCAAGAAGACCAAGGCGCGCTAACCCGCAAATTTTCGTAAGCTCGCTTCGGAAGCGTTCAGCTCGGCGTATGGACCTTGATGTATTCGCGCAGAGCCTGGTTGATGTCGAGCGCCTTCTGTACGCCGCTATCCAACATGCGAAGCCAGTCGGTTGCCGGCTCCTTCAGCTCGACCGTGTTCAGCAGATAGCTGGTCTGCACAATGATTTCGAGCGCGTTGCTCAGATCGTGCGCAAGTTTGCGGATCTCGAGGGCGAGATCTTCGGGAAACTTCTCGGAGTCAGAGGCAGATGGGGAAAGCGAATTTGGCGCATCGGTCATGAGGAGAAAACAAGCCTCCTTAGCAGTGGTCGCGTGGTCTGTTCTTCCAAAGTGTAAGGCAGGAACGCGCATTGACAGTAACCGGCGCGTTTGTAAGACTAGGGGTTCACGACTGCGGCGTTCCGGCAGCTTTGGAATGCAGACAGTTGCCGTAGTGGCGGAATTGGCAGACGCGCATGGTTCAGGTCCATGTACTCGCAAGGGTGTGGGGGTTCGAGTCCCCCCTTCGGCACCAAATTTGAGATCCAGGCAATGGCGTCCGTTAACGGACGCCATCTGTTTTGCCCGAGTGCCTCTAAAATAAAGACATGGCTACCAAGCTCGACGAGATTATCGCGCAGACAAAGCTGGGCGTCCTCGACCGCAAAGGAACGTCTGACCTGTCGTTGCTCGAATCACGTGCGGCAGCGCATACGCCTCGCGGATTTGCGCTCCATCTCCGCCGAGTCGCTCAGGACGGCCCCGCGGTCATCGCCGAATTGAAGAAGGCATCGCCCTCGAAAGGGTTGATTCGCGCGGATTTCCATCCCGCCGATCTGGCCATTAGCTTGGAGCGTTCCGGCGCCGCTGCGCTCTCCGTACTGACCGATGAAAAATTCTTTCAGGGCTCACTGCGCAATCTCGAAATCGCGTCGGCAGCTGTCAGGATTCCCTGCCTCCGCAAAGATTTCATGGTCGATCGGTTCCAGGTGTTGGAGGCTCGGGCTCACGGCGCGGACGCCATCCTCCTGATCGTCGCGGCGCATACCGATGCTGATTTGAAGCTGCTCCGCGAATCCGCACGCCAGTACGGGCTGGACGTTCTCTGCGAGGTACACAGCCGCGAAGAGCTGGACCGCGCCATCGCCATCGACCCAGAGGCCATCGGCGTGAACAGCCGCGATCTGCGCGACTTTACCGTGCATCCAGAGATGTTGTTCGCGCTGGCCGATCTGATCCCCTCAGAGGTCGTCCGCGTGGCGGAGAGCGGCATCCATTCCGGCGACGAGATGCTACAGCTTCGCGCTGCCGGCTACCACGCCTTCCTCATCGGCGAGGCGCTAATGCGCCTGCCAGACCCTGGCGCGGGCCTCGCCGCCATGCTTCAAAGCCCGGCACCCGCAGGAGCCTGATTATGTGGGTCAAGATCTGTGGCAACACCAACCTCGAAGACGCACAGCTTGCAGCAGAGTTGGGTGCGGACGCGGTTGGCTTCGTCTTCGCGCCCAGCGTGCGCCAGGTGACCCCGGCGCAGGTCGCGCAGATCACGCCTCATCTGCCCGAGTCGCTCGAACGCGTAGGCGTGTTCCCTGCATGGAGCGCACCGCAGATTGCGGCAGCCGTTCGCGAAGCTGGCCTGACCGCCGCGCAGCTCCACGGCGGCGTCGACGCCGATCTCGTGCATGCACTTGAGGAGGACTTCGGCGACACGCTGCGCGTCATCCAGACTATTCACTGGGCGGTCAACGTGCCCAGTGCCGAATCAGCCGTGCGTCAACAGATCCAGCGGCTCGACATACCCACTGCCGCGACCGACCGCATCCTGATTGATTCTAAAGTTGGCGCTGCCATTGGAGGAACAGGCACACCCTTCGACTGGGACGCGGCGCGCAGTGTCTTCGCAGACGAAAACGGCGGCCTCAAGCTGGTTCTCGCCGGAGGACTAAGAGCAGAGAACGTCGCTGAGGCGATTCGCCGTCTGCAACCGTGGGGTGTGGATGTGTCGAGTGGGGTGGATACTAGTGCAGGCCGGAAAGATCCCGAAAAAGTAGCTGCGTTTCTTCAGAACGCCAGGGCCTCAAAAGGCTGATCTCTGCCCCGAAGTAGATCGGGGCAGAATCGTAAATCACGCCTGACGATGCGGCTGCGGATCACGGTTATGAATGTGTGGCGACCGATCATGATCGGTCTGCGTGTGTACGTGTGCGCGATTCATGTGGGGGCCGGATTCCGCGAAGGCAGGCGCGGCTGTGATCAGGACAGCAAATGCGAGTAAAAATTGAAGTTTCATAGTATCGATCCCTTCTGCTTGCACCTATCTGACGCCGCAGAGGCCACGCTGGATTCAAGAGTTCCAGAGGCGCACCACAACCTGGCCAGGAAAAATGTGCACCGGTTGCCCGATACCCATGATTATTAGCCGGAATCGCTCGATTTAATTAATAAAAATAAAGATCAGTATGAAATCAGATACGAGCTGCAAGCTGCATTCACAGCCACAGCCCTCTCGCCTACTAATCTCGACGTTCGCGCTTATCGGGCCGCTCAGGGGTTGCAGTCGCCGGGCGACCCGTGTATCTTCAAATCCAAGATGACCCGCGACTTCAGCCGATTTTCGTTTACCTTCCGCTATTGGCGCACAATAGCGGCCTCGGCGGAGTAGGTCTTCTGAACGTTCTCTAAGTCTTCAGTTGATTCGATATCCACACGAGCCGCGACCACAGTCGCGGCTTTTGCTTTGTGTACCAGGGAGATTGACCGATGAGTGCAGCATCACCCTTAGCCAGCGATCCGACAGCAATCCCCGGACGCTTCGGTGCCTACGGCGGGCGGTATGTTCCCGAGACGCTGATGGCCGCGCTCGAGGAGTTGGAGCAGGCCTACGCAGCGGCCCAGGCCGATCCCGCTTTCCAGGCGGAACTTGACGACCTGCTGCATCACTACTGCGGCCGCCCCACGCC
>JBDTDX010000158.1:0-2190 GCA_039922815.1 Granulicella sp. | reverse complement strand
ATGTCTCGTTAGGACCCCATCCGCCAGAGGAAAACTGCTGCTGCGTGGTCAACAGTGTGAACGCATGTTGCAGTGCCTGCTTATGTTTCGCATCCCCCATCGACAGGTACGCCTTACCTCCCGAACTAAGCGCAATTGCGTGCGAGTACGCATGCTGGCCCGGAAGCGGATCTTCGCCGCGAGCAAGCGGCTCAAAGAACTCGCGGTCCAGAAGATAGCGCTGGGCCAGTTCGCGAAACTCAGTATTTCCAGTGAACTCATACGCTGTAAAAAGATTCTCCGGCATGATGAACGTCTCATCATAAGGCGGGTCTTTCTTACCGATCCGGTCACGCCCTTTAGCTGGCATCAACGACTTCGAGCCGGCAAGAACCCGATTAAGTAGTTCCTTCGATTCCGTCACGTTGCTCAGCGTAGCCGAGTCGATCAGCCCGATGAAGTGCTTGTCCAGCGTGTAGCAAATCCAAAGATTCGTCTTGGGGCGAAGGATGGATTGGTTATCGGCACCGAGTGTTGCTGCAAAGCCACTCACGAGGTCGCCAACCTTCTGATGACACGCAGAGTCGCCCGTGCTCGCTCCGATCCGCGCAAGGCCGGAGATGTACTGACCAAGCGTATGACCCGGCACGAAACCATCCAGATCGTACCAGCCACCCATATCGGCTCCTGGCGCAGGCAAACCGGCACGCTGACGATACACCTTCAGCAGGCGATCGTTATCGAGCGCAAGGTAATGCGCATGCATGCTGTCATATTGCTGCTTGAAAGGGCCCGCGGTGAGTTGAACATCACCATAAGAAAGCTCACGCAACGGTTCTCTGTTTCCAGCATCGGCCACGTTCTCAGCCTGCTGTCCCCGCAAGCGCAGCGCCCCCGAAGAGAGCAATGCCGCAGTGGACGCTACCGACTTGACAAACCTGCGACGAGAGAGAGACATCCTTACTTCCTTGATGACAATTTCACGGGACTCCGAACTTACTAACATCTTATTGTGCACCGCAATCTCAGAACCAGATAATCTGGTTCGCATGACTCCTCTCGTCACGCCCTCGTGGCTCACCAGCCAGCTCAACAATCCCCGCACCGTAATTCTCGACGCCACCCTACCACCTGTTGGCGTTCACCCGCCGGTAGACACTCGTGCGAACTACCTGAAGCAGCACCTTCCGCACGCAGTCTTCTTCGATATCGAAGAGTTCTCCGACCACGCAACGTCTCTGCCCCACATGTTGCCGCCCGCTGACGTCCTCGCTCGCGACCTGTCCTCTCTTGGCATCAGCGATCAAAGTTCCATCATCATCTACGAGCAGGAAGGCGTCTTCTCAGCTCCCCGGGCATGGTGGATGCTTCGGACCTTCGGTGCGAGTGACGTCCATATCCTCGATGGCGGTCTCCGCGCCTGGATCGAGGGCGGCTTCCCGACAACCTCTGGTCCAGTCGCCCTTCCCTCGGCAAACTTCCACGCCAACCTCGACCCCACAGCGATCAAGAATTTCGCTCAAATTATGAAGATGATTGGCGGACACGCTCAAATCCTGGACGCTCGCTCCGCCGGCCGCTTCAGCGGAGCCGCACCAGAGCCCCGCCCCGGATTGAGCTCTGGCCATATGCCTGGAGCGACCAGCGTTCCCTTCCTGGATCTCACGAATCAAGGCCGCTTGAAATCTCCCGAAGAACTGCGCGCGCTCTTCTCGGACAAGGGCATCGACATCCACCAACCCATCACCACAACCTGCGGCTCCGGCGTGACCGCAGCCGTAATTGCCCTGGCGCTTGAAATAGCCGGAGCCGCGCAGGTCAGCCTCTACGACGGATCGTGGGCCGAATACGCCCAGCACCCCGATGCCATCATCGAGAAGGCAAGCTAGAGCAACGCGCAGTTG
Organism: Granulicella sp.; assembly: GCA_039922815.1. Classification (GTDB taxonomy): domain Bacteria; phylum Acidobacteriota; class Terriglobia; order Terriglobales; family Acidobacteriaceae; genus Edaphobacter. Next base: position 307 of record JBDTDX010000158.1, on the reverse strand, counting down.
GTGTAGGTGAGCCTTCGTTTTTTGTTTGTCATTCCCGAAGGGAATCTGCGTTTGCAGTCTCTACACGATCGAGCAAGCTGCTCTAAGCTTCACCGGCACCGACATATCATGGAGATGCTGATCCATGCCCTTCGTTGCGTTTGCGTCGGAGCGGTCAATATACTCTGTTCCCATGCGCACGTTTGCTCTCTGCCTTCTCGCCGGAACCCTCTTCACGACCGCCGCACATGCGGCCGATCGCGATGCAATCTCGTATGTAAATCCCCTCATCGGCACGCAGAAGAGTTCCATCGGATACGGCGCCACC
>JBDTDX010000157.1:0-4496 GCA_039922815.1 Granulicella sp. | reverse complement strand
TGGCGGCGGCCATGATGTAGGGGGAGATGTTGAGCTGCTGGGCGGTGATTTTTTGCAGGCTGCCGAAGAGGACGTTTGAGGAGGTATCGGAGCCGGTGGAGGCGGTGCCGAGCCAGCCGATGATGGTTCCGAAGAAGGGGTAGAAGACGCCGGTGCGGGCGAAGGCGAGGCCGAGGGTGGCGTCGAGTCCGCAGAAGCGGGTGAGGTAGCTGAGGCCGATGAGCGAGGCGATGGTGATCGCGGAGAAACGGGTGGTGACGACGGTGTGCCAGAAGGCGCGCGCGATCTCGCGGGGTTTGAGGCCCATGAGGAATCCGGCGAGCAAGGAGGCGAAGAGGATGCCGGTGCCGGTGGCGGAGAGCCAGTTGAGGTTGAAGATGGCGGACTCGGCTGCGGGGGCGGCGACGGCGGGGGGCATCCGGAGGACCATGTGATGGAGGCCGGGGATGGCGAGGTGGAGGGTGGTGGCGGCGTCGACGAGGGCGGTGAAGCGGGGGGTTCCCCAGACGACGACGAAGCTGGCGAGGAGGAACCAGGGGAGGATGGCGCGGCGGATGGAGCGGAAGGAGCCGATGTCTGCGTGCTGCGCGGCGCGGGGGACGGGCTGGAGGTGGGCGTTGAGAATTTGTTTGGGCTGCCAGATGCGGAGGAAGGCGATGAAGACGATGATGGTGGCGACGGCGGCGGTGATATCGACCAGCCAGGGGCCGTGGTAGCGGGCCATGAGGAGCTGCGTGGTGGCGAAGGTGACGCCGGTGACGAGGATGGCGGGCCAGATCTCCAACATACGCCGGAAGCCGGCGAAGGCCCAGATGAGCCAGAAGGGGACGATGACGCAGAAGGGCGTGAGCAGGGCGGCGATGACGCGCGTGAGCAGATGGAGGTCCAGGCCGGTGACGCCGGCGAGGGCGATGGCGGGGATGCCGACGGCTCCGAAGGCTACGGGTGCGGTGTTGGCGATGAGCGAGAGGCCAGCGGCCTGCAAGGGGGGGAAACCGAGACCGATGAGGATGGTGGCGCAGACGGCGACGGGGGTGCCGAAGCCTGCGGCTCCTTCAAAAAAAGCGCCGAGGGCGAAGGCGATGAGAAGGAGCTGGAGGCGGGAGTCCTGCGTGATGCCGACGAGGCTCTGTTGCAGGAGATTGAAGCGGCCAGCGCGGACGGTGAGCTGGTAGAGGAAGATGACGGGGAAGATGATCCAGAAGATGGGGAGGAGGCCGTAGGCTGCGCCGTAAGCGGTGGCGAGGACGGCGAGATTCGCGGGCATGTGGAAGATGCCGATGGTGACGAGGAGTGCGACCACGAGGGCGGCCATTGCGGCGTAGTGCGCTTTGAGGCGCGGGCCGAGGAGTGCGAGCAGAAGGACGAGGAGGGGGAGCGCGGCGAAGAGGGTCGAGAGGCCCCAGTGATGCGTGGGGTCGTAGCTCTGGGGCCAAGGGGAAGAGATTCCCATGCAGACAAGCGGGAGGCTGATGTTTGCAGCGTGAAGCATGAGCATGGCGAACCTTGATGGAGTTTGAGCGACGCATGTGGTGGCGTTGGCGCGGCAACGCATTTTTATCACATTGAGGTGAGGGGTGATAGCGAGGGCTGGGATGGGGGATTCTTCCCACCCTTCGCATAGGGCGCGAAGGATGGGGCACCCGGCATCTTGGGTGGTGGGGATGGAAAGGCAAATGCAGGTCCTTCGGCTTCGCTCTGGATGACAGTTTTTTGTGGGTGTGAGGGAAAAGCAGATCCCTCCGCTGCGCTGCGGGATGACAAAAAGGTGGGAGAAGGATGGGGTGTCCTGAGCCTGATGGGTGGGACTGGGATAAGGGTGAGTCTGAGCGCGTATTATTTTGCTACATGAACGCAGCAGATTTACAAGACGCGGGGCAGGAGCTGGGTGGGATTGCAGCTTCGGAGATGTATGGGGTGCTGTCCGAGGATGTGATCGCGGAGTTGCGGGCGGCGGTGGGTGCGGACGGGTTGATTGTGGAGCAGAACCAGTTGCAGACCTATGAGTGCGATGGGCTGGTGGCGCTGCGGACGATGCCGGGAGCGGTGGTGCTGCCGAGGTCGGCGGCGGAGGTGCAGGCGGTGGTGCGGGTGTGTGCGGCGCATCGGATTCCTTTTGTGGCGCGGGGTGCGGGGACGGGGCTTTCGGGTGGGGCGCTTCCGGCTGCGGGCGGGATCGTGATTGGGTTTGCGCGGATGACGCGGATACTGGCGGTGGATATTCCGAACCAGCGGGTGACGGTGGAGCCGGGAGTGATTAATGCGCATGTGACGGCGAGGGTGTCGCCTGCGGGATATTTTTATGCGCCTGATCCTTCTTCACAGAGTGTGTGCACGATTGGCGGGAACCTGGCGGAGAATGCGGGGGGTGCGCATTGCTTGAAGTACGGATTTACGACGACGCATACGCTGTCGCTGGACGTGGTGCTGCCGACGGGCGAGATGGTGCATATGGGGTCGGAGGTGGCGGATGCTCCGGGGTACGATCTGGCGGGTGTGATGGTGGGGTCGGAGGGGACGCTGGGGGTGATTACGGCGGCGACGCTGCGGATTGTGAAGAAGCCGGAGACGGTGCAGGTGTTGCTGGCGGCGTTCGATACGATTGCGGCGGCGGGACAGACGGTGTCGGACATTATTGCAGCGGCGATTCTGCCGGCGGCGATGGAGATTATGGACAAGCTGTCGATTGAGGCGGCGGAGGCGGCGGTACATCCGAACTACCCGATGTGCGAGGCGCTGCTGCTAATCGAGGTGGATGGGCCAGCGGCGGAGGTGACGCTGCAGGTGGAAGCGATTCGGCAGATGTGCGCGGCGAATGGGGCGTGGGAGGTTCGGCTGGCGCAGAGCGAGAAGGAACGCTATCTGGTGTGGAAGGGTCGCAAGGCGGCGTTCGCGGCGGCGGGACGGCTGGCGCCGAACTACATTGTGCAGGATGGGGTGATTCCGCGAACGAAGCTGCCGGTGATTCTGGAAGAGATTGGCGTGATGGCGGCGGAGACGGGGCTGCGGGTGACGAATGTGTTTCATGCGGGCGATGGGAATCTGCACCCGATTGTTTTGTACGACGCTTCGGTGCCGGGGCAGGAAGTGATTGCGGTCGATTTGTCGATGCGGATTCTGCACCGGTGCGTGGACCACGGGGGCTCGATTACGGGCGAGCATGGGGTGGGCAAGGAGAAGCAGGAGGCGATGGGGTATATGTTCCGCGAGCCTGATTTGGAGACTATGCTGCTGGTGAGGAGCGCGTTTGACCCGGCGTGGATTGCGAATCCGGATAAGGTGTTTCCGCGGCCACGGTTGTGTGGGGAGAAGACGGGGCCGTATGTGCCGCATCCGCTGGAAGTGAGTGGGGAGGCAAGTTATTTCTGATTTGGGTGAGAAGCTCGCTGGGGTTTGTGGGGCGGAGCATGTTCGGGTTGAAGAAGGTGTAACTTGTGTGGCTCCGGCTACGACTGAAGAGGTTGCGGCGGTGCTTCGCTATGCACATGCGAATGGGGTTGCCGTGACGCCTTGGGGCGGTGGGACGAAGCAGATGTGGTGCGAGCCTGCTGGACCTTCTGTCCGGCTGGAGATGGGGCGCATGGGGCGGGTGCTCGAGCATCCGTGGCAAGACATGACGTGCACCGTTGAGGCTGGATGTGCGTGGGCAGCGATGCAGGCGGAGCTGACTGCGCATGGGCAATTTGTGGCGCTCGATCCTCTGTTTGCGGAGCGGGCTACGGTGGGTGGCGTGGTTGCGGCGAATGACTCCGGCGCGCTGCGGCTGAAGTATGGGAGTCTGCGGGATCTGGTGATCGGCATGACGGTGGTGTTGGCCGATGGGACGATTGCGAAGACCGGCGGCAAGGTGGTGAAGAATGTTGCCGGGTACGATCTGCACAAGCTGATGACAGGGGCGTTTGGGACTCTTGGGGCGATCACGGAGGTGACGTTCCGGCTGCACTCGGTGGCGCGGCATACGCGGAGTTTTACGGTGAGTGCGGGCCGGGCGGAGGCGCTGGGGAAGTTGATGATGCAGGTGATCGATTCACATTTGAATGCGCAGAGTTTGCAGATGCGGGCTGACGATGCGGGATTGCATTTGGATGTGCGGCTGGCGGCGCTGCCTGAGGTGATGGAAGAGCAGGGTCGAGTGCTGGGTGCGATGGCGGCGGGGCTTGGGCTGGCGGCGAGCGATGCGGATGAGGGAGTGTGGGGCGTGCGTGAGGGGATGTTTGCAGGGACGATGGAGGCGGTGGTGAAGGCTACGATGCTGCCTTCGGAGATTGCTCCGATGACGGTTACAGTTGCGAATTTAGGGGGACGATCGGTGGCGCAGGCGACGGGCGTGATGACTGCTGCGGTTCCGGCGGCCGCGGTGATGGAGCTGCGGCAGAGGGTGGAGCGGGAGCGAGGGACGGTGGTGATTCTGCGACAAGCGGAAGGACCGGAGCTGGATCGGTGGGGGACGCTGCCGGATACGCTGCCGCTGATGCGTGAGGTGAAACAGATGTTCG
>JBDTDX010000156.1:0-3520 GCA_039922815.1 Granulicella sp. | reverse complement strand
ACGATTGATTTTGTGCTGCCCAATCGCCGTTACGAGACGATTCGATGCGGCGATAAGTGGTTCTCGAGCCTGACGACGGTGACGCCGGTGACGGCTTCAACCTGCCGGATTGATGTTGTGGCAGCGTGGAATATTTTCTATACGATTCCATTTGTAACTGCGATTGCTACATATTTTGGCGCACGTTTTGTAAAGCAGGACCAGGAGACGATGATCGAGCAGGCGCAGGGTTTGCGGTCCAACCCCTCGCTCATGCTGATTGACGATGCGGACAAGCCGGCGAAGTGGTATTTCGCGCTGAAGCAGCGGCGCTTGAAGGGCACGGGGGAACATCCGTTGCCGGGACCGGTGGTTTTGCGGTGGCGGAGCTAGAGTTTTTGAGGGGTAAGTTGCAGGGAACGAACGGGTTCAGTGCATACTGGAGTGATGGTTCGATCGAGACAAACTCCCCCGAAAGATGCGCGGCAGCGCGATGCACTGCGCTTCATGGCTTCGATTCAGGGTGTTCTCGAGCATGAGATGCATCCGCCGAAGGAAGTTGTCGATGCGCTGCTCGATTTTTCGCCGCCTGAGATGCGCAGTCTGATGTGGCTGGGACGATCGGGCGTGACCGTGATGACTGATTTTGCAAAGGGTATTAACGTCCCGCTAAGTACGGCCACGCGGATTGTTAATCGACTGGTGAAGAAGAACCTGGTGGTGCGTCGGCGGTCGGAGTTCGATCGCCGGATCGTAGAGGTCGACCTGAGCCCGATAGGGTATGAGCACAAGGCTTGTTTTCATGCGAGGCGCCTGAGGATCAGTCAAAAGATTCTCGCTCCTTTGAGTGAACCGGAGCGCGAGACGCTTCTATCTTTGATGGAGAAGGCGTTGGAGTTGTCCGCGAAAGCGGCTGAAGGTCTTAAAAACAAGACATAATGAATCCTTTCCAGCGGGCGTCCGTCTCATTCTTAGCATTTGCACTTAACAATATTTCCATTAATCAACTATTGTTAAGTGCAAATACTCTCATTGACTTTGCTTTTGAGAATTCTTGCTTCGGACTCGATTGGCCCAGCTAGTGGGCATGGGGGCCAGAGCATTGGGAGAAGTAATGCAGCATAACATTCGACAGCTTGCGGAACATGACCACGCGAACCAACAGGTGCGCCAGTGCATTACGGGGGACGCTCTCGCCTGGGAGCGGTTATTCGGCTCTTATTCCCAATTTATTTACTATCTTTGCTGGAGCTACACGGGATCTCGCAACAATGCGGAAGACCTGGCCCAGGAGATATTTTTGAAGCTCTTTTGTAATTTGTCACGCTATGACAGCGAAAAGGGCAGCTTGAAAACATGGATACAGAACATCACGCGCAACCATCTTGTGGACTCCTTTCGAAGGAGCAAGCTGGCCCGTGCGAGTGATTCGCTGGACGCAGGTTTGTCTGGAGAGGGTAGCCCCATCAGCTCGCACCAACTGACTTACGCGGGAGCTTCCCCGGAACAATGTTTCGCAAGTCTTGAGACGAAGACACGCATCCATGCGGCGCTGTGCCAACTCCCCGTAGGAAGCCGTGATGTGATCGTTCTGTGCGATCTTGAGGAATGGGATTATCGAGAGGCGGCGGAGATTCTGGGCGTACCGGTGGGGACGGTGAAGAGCCGTCTTAGTCGCGGGCGCATTGAATTGGCACGACTGCTTTCGCCGGAGAGAACTGGTCCTGTTTGCGTAACAAGTGATCGGAGTGAGCGTCAGTCGACAACCCGCAAGAGAATCAGGGTGCGGTTTGGCCGTGATGTTGCGTGTCAAACGAATGCTGCTTAGGTGGAGTATGCGGAGTTCCCTCGAGTTCGCTGTGCTTCGCTCAGGATGACAGAGTTTTTTGGTGGGGGTGGCTTGTTCGTGTAAGTTGGTCTGAGTTTCTGAATTGAGGGTGCGATGAAGCTGCGATTGTTTGTGGGGTGCCTGTTGTTGGCGGGACAGGCGGTAGCGCAGGGGGCGAATGCGCGGTGGTCGGCTGCGAAGGCGAATGACTGGTATGCGAAACAGCCGTGGCTGGTGGGGGCGAACTATGTGCCTTCGGATGCGATCAACCAGTTCGAGATGTTCCAGGCGGCGACGTTTAATCCGGCGTTGAACGATAAAGAGCTGGGCATGGCGGAGTCGATTGGGATGAACACGATGCGGGTGTTCCTGCAGGACCAGCTATGGGAGCAGGACCCGGAGGGGTTCAAGAAGCGGCTTGATGCGTTTCTTGCGATAGCTGCGAAGCACCATATTCGGCCGCTGCTGGTGCTGTTCGATTCGTGCTGGGACCCGGAGCCGAAGCTTGGGCCGCAGCATCCGCCGATTCCGGGCGTGCATAACTCGGGATGGGTGCAGAGCCCAGGGACGCGGGGACTTGAAGATCCTGCGTATGAGCCGAAGCTCGAGGCGTATGTGAAGGGCGTGGTGGGGGCGTTCGCGAAGGATGACCGGATTCTTGGTTGGGACCTGTGGAACGAGCCGGACAATGGTGGCGGCGGCAACTATGCAAAGAAGGAAGCGAAGAACAAAGCGGCGCGCGTAACGGCGCTGCTGCCGAAGGTGTTTACGTGGGCGCGGGCCGAGCATCCGGTGCAGCCGCTGACGAGCGGAGTGTGGACGGGAGACTGGTCGCATCCTGACAAAGAGAGCGCGATGACGAAGGTGCAGCTGGCGGAGTCGGACGTCATTACGTTTCACAACTATGGATGGCCGGAAGAGTTCGAGGCGAAGATCAAGGAGCTGCAGCCGCTGGGGCGACCGATTATCTGCACCGAATATATGGCTCGCGGTGCGGGGAGCACGTTTGACGGAAGCTTGCCGATCGCTAAGAAATATCACGTGGGAGCGATCAACTGGGGGCTTGTGGCGGGGAAGACGCAGACGTATTTTCCGTGGGACTCGTGGCAGCGGCCGTATGTGCTGGCGCAGCCTACGGTGTGGTTTCATGAGGTGTTTCGGCAGGACGACACACCGTATCGACAGCATGAGGTGGACCTGATTCGGGAGCTTACCGGGCGAGGGACGGCGGCGAGTCCCGCAGGGGAATAGAAATTGAGGTGAGGCGTCCACTCTGGACAGCGCTCGCTTGTTGCCCTACCGTTTGTAGGTAGCTGATGGAAGTAATTTCTTTTCATGAAAGAGATGTAACGATGAATCCTCTGGACCGCAGAACTTTTCTGAAGAAGGCAGGCCTTACTGCCGCTGCCGCTGGAACGAATCTCACGATGCTTGCGCAGGCTGCACGCGAGGGAGACGGACAGACTACGGCTGCCAACGACCACATCCAAATTGCATTGATTGGAGCGGGAGGGCAGGGCCAAGGCGATACGAAGGTGGCGCTGCAGGTTCCCGGGGTGAAGCTGGTGGCTGTGGCTGATTGCTATGACGGCCGTCTTGCTCATTCGAAGGAGCTGTGGGGGCAGGATGTCTTCACGACCCGCGACTACCATGAGATTATTGCGCGCAAGGATATCGACGCGGTGATCGTTGCCACGCCGGACCACTGGCACA
>JBDTDX010000155.1:0-2320 GCA_039922815.1 Granulicella sp. | reverse complement strand
GAGGTCAACCTGGTGGCGCCCTTCCTTCTGGCGAAAGGCTTTGGCACGATGATGCTGGCGCAGGGCGAAGGCAGCATCGTGAATGTGGCCTCGATTGCCGGCCTGGTTGGGATCGGCGACCGCTCCGCCTATAACTCGTCGAAGCATGGACTCATTGGCCTGACGCGGACGCTCGCGGCAGAGTGGGGTGGCCGCGGCGTCCGGTGCAACGCTGTCTGTCCGGGTTGGGTGAAGACGGAGATGGATGTGGCGGACCAATCGACCGGCGGCTACACCGACGAGGATATTGAGGGACGTGTGCCGATGGGCCGGTTCGCGTCGCCCGAGGATATTGCGCAGGCCATCATGTTTTTGGCCGAGCCAAAACACAGCGGCTTCATCAATGGACAAACGCTCACCGTCGATGGCGGATGGACCAGCGACGGCAGTTGGCAAAGCCTCCGAATGCGTAAGCGATAGGTGCGCCGCTGAAACTTTCTTAGAACCTGTCCAGATACTGTCCTGCCGGACGGGCCCCCTGCGCGGGGAGCGGCCATTTCATGGCTTTTTATCGTGTCGTGGCAGCTTCGATTTCATGCGACCTCCCGTTGGTCGGGAGGCAATCTCATTCCCGACCAACGGGAGGTCAACCGAAGGGATCACAAGGCACGAAGTGCCCGCCCCACGCGGAGGGGGCCAGTCCGGCAGGACAGTATCTGCACAGACTCTTAGAATGCAGAGATGAGTGAGATTTCTGCTGTCGCGCCCCAAACCTCTGTCCTGACTTATCCCGAAGCTCGCAAGGTCGAGCAGGTGGACCACTACTTCGGAACCAGTGTCGACGATCCCTACCGATGGATGGAGGATGTGGACTCGCCGGAGCTGGCCGCGTGGGTGGAGGCAGAGAATCAGTTGACGCAGAGCTATCTGGCTGAGGTTCCGTCGCGGACCGAGATGCAGACGCGGCTGATGGGGCTGATGGACTTCGAGCGCTACACGGTTCCCTCGGGCTATCCGACGAAGGATGGCGGACGGCGGTACTTCTATCAGCACAACTCCGGCTTGCAGAACCAGGCCGTCGTGTATTGGCAGGATGGCCTTGAGGGCGAGCGGAAGACGCTGCTTGATCCCAATACGATGTCGGCTGATGGAACGGTTGCGCTCAACGGATTCAGCGTGACCGACGATGGACGGCTTGCGGCCTATGCGATCTCGGAAGCAGGTAGCGACTGGCTGATCTGGCGCGTGCGCGAAGTCGAGACAGGCAACGATCTCTCTGACAAGATCGAGTGGTCCAAGTTCAGTGGAGCCTCGTGGCTGAAGGATGGCAGCGGCTTCTTTTATGCGGCCTACGACGCGCCGGAGTCGGAGTCGTTCAAGACGGCAAACTACTTCCACAAGATCTACTTCCACAAGCTCGGCACGGAGCAGAGCGCGGATGTGCTCATCTTCGAGCGACCTGATAATGGCGAGCTTAACCTCGGCGCACAGGTTACCGACGATGGCCGCTACCTGATGATCCATCAATCGCAGGGAACCAGTCCGAACAACGAGCTTGCGGTGCTCGATCTGAATGAGGGCTTGCAGGGAACCATCGTTCGACTGGTGACGGACGCGGACGCGGCGTATCTGCCGATTGAGAACAAGGGCACATTCTTCTGGGTGCAGACGACGCTCAATGCGCCGAATGGCAAGGTGATCGGCATCGACCTGACGAAGCCGGAGCGCGAGCATTGGGTGACCGTGATTCCCGAGAGCCGGAACGCGATCGACCAGGTCTCGATGGTGCACGAGACGCTGATCGTGTTGTATCTCGCCGATGCGCAGAGCATGGTCGAACTTCATCCGACCGATGGACGGCCAAGCTCGCAACTCGCGCTGCCAGCCATCGGAACGGCAGGCGGCTTCAACGGCCGTCGTGGAGACGACGAGACCTTTTACGGATTCACTAATTTCACCATGCCGGGCATCGTCTACCGGCTGGATATGAAGACGCTGGAGTCGACCATCTGGCGCGCGCCAGAGTTGCAGTTTCAGCCGTCGGAGTTTGAAACGAAGCAGGTGTTTGTGTCGAGCAAAGATGGCGCGAAGGTGCCGCTGTTTTTGAGCTACAAAAAAGGGTTGAAGCTGGATGGCTCGGCACCAACCCTGCTCTACGGCTACGGCGGCTTCGGCATCTCGCTGCTGCCCGCATTCGCATCGACGCGCGTGCTTTGGATGGAGATGGGCGGCGTGTATGCGCAGGCCTGTCTGCGCGGCGGCGGCGAGTACGGCGAGGCGTGGCATGAGGCCGGGATGAAGCTCGCCAAGCAGACGGTCTTCGATGACTTCATCGCCTGCG
>JBDTDX010000154.1:0-2603 GCA_039922815.1 Granulicella sp. | reverse complement strand
CGTTGTAGCTGTTGCTGGCGACGGTATAAACCCGGCCACCAAAGATGTCGTCGAGCTGGCGCAGGCGATCCAGATTCATATCGAGCAGCGTGACCTTCGCGCCCATGCCAAGGGCGATCTTCGCCGCGTTCGTTCCCACAATGCCACCTCCGATGATGCAGACATTCCCTGGCGCTACGCCCGGCACCCCGCCCAGCAGAACGCCGCGGCCTCCGTGTTCCTTTTCGAGATAGGAAGCGCCGACTTGTACGCTCATCCGGCCTGCCACTTCGCTCATAGGCAACAGCAGGGGAAGCATCCCCGATCGGTCACGTACCGTCTCGTAAGCGATACCTGTCACCTTCTTTTCGAGCAGAGCGTCCGTGAGGGCGACGACCGGCGCAAGGTGCAGGTAGGTGAACAGGACGAGACCCTCGCGAAAGTGCCGGTACTCCTTCTCGACCGGCTCTTTTACCTTGACGACTATCTCTGCCAGCCGCCAGACGTCGTGGGCCGAACCAACGATCTCCGCGCCTGCGGCCTGGTATTCCTCATCGGGCATGGCGGAAAGAGCGCCGGCGGTCGTCTCGGCCAGGACTTTATGTCCAGCCTCAACAAGTGCCTTGACTCCTGCAGGGGTGACGCCGACGCGGCTTTCGTGGTCCTTTACTTCCTTGGGCACGCCAATGATCATCGTTTGTCCCTCAGATTTGATTGTATCTATTCGTCTGGTGCCGTCCGGGCAGGGAAGAGCGGCCCGAATTGCGAAAACGCCTGGCTTTTCCTCTCACGCGAAGGCGTTACACTAACAAAAGCGCCTCAGTCAGGAAACGACTTTACTCATGTCATCGAACGGCTTTCAAATGCGGTATTCGCGCATCCACAATATGCGCTCGCTCTTCTCGCTCTTTTCGAGCGACCTTGCCATCGACCTTGGCACGGCTAATACCCTGGTATTCGCCCACGGCAAGGGCATCATCGTCAATGAGCCCTCCATCATCGCGGTCAATAAGCTGACCAATGAAGTAGAGGCCGTCGGCAAGGAGGCCAAGGAGATGCTTGGCCGCACTCCTGGCAACATCGTGGCCATCAAGCCCATGAAGGACGGCGTCATTGCCGACTTTCGCCACACCGAAAAGATGTTGAACTACTTCATCCAGAAGGCCCACAACCGCAAAATGATGGTCCACCCGCGCATCGTCATCGGCGTGCCGTCAGAGATCACGCAGGTTGAAAAGCGCGCCGTTATGGATTCCGCCTATCGCGCAAAGGCGTCGGAAGTTCATCTCGTCGAACAAGCGATGGTCGCGGCCATCGGAGCCGGTCTGCCCATCACCGAGCCCGGTGGCAACATGGTCGTCGATATCGGTGGCGGTACGACTGATATCGCCGTGATCTCGCTCGCAGGCATTGTCTACTCACGTTCCGTCCGCATGGCCGGCAACCAGATGGACGAAGCCGTGATGACCTACCTGAAGCGCAAGTACAACCTGCTCATCGGCGAGCGCACTGCCGAGCAGATCAAGATTGTGCTGGGTTCGGCCTATCCGCTTGACAAGCCGATTCATATGGAGGTCAAGGGCCGCAACCTCATCGAGGGTGTTCCCAAGACGATCAGCATTGAAGACTCCGAGATTCGCGAGGCTCTCGGCGAGTGCATCGCCACGATCGTCAACGCCATCCGCGTGGCGCTCGAGCGCACTCCTCCTGAGCTTTCGGCGGATATCTCCGACCGTGGCATCGTCCTGACCGGAGGAGGCGCGCTCATCAAGAATCTCGACAAGCGCATCCGCGAGGAGACAGGCCTGCCCGTCAGCATCGCCGACGATCCGCTGGCCTCCGTCGTTCTGGGAACCGGCAAGATGCTCTCGGACTTCAAGCTGCTCCGCAAGATCTCGATCGACTAACCGCCCACCCGGCGATTCATTTCGCAGGTGCCGCGTTAATTTCCTTCAGATAGGCCGCGCTCAATGTGCCCTTCTGCTGTGCCAGAGGCAGCAGCGTTGGGTAAAACTGCACGAAAGTCGTATCGACCGCAGCGTGCTGTTCATGGCAGGCGTAGCAACTGGCTGTGTGCGGCATGAGCTTCGCTGTAGCCGCGCTGCCGGGTACATAGAAGCCCCAGCCTCCGGGGAGCGTGGCGTCCTTCACGTGAACCTCCAGCCCGGTCACTTCGATCGACTGGGTCTGCCCGCGAGTATTGATAGACCTCCCACTCTCGCCGTTCCGGTTTTCCAGTACCAGTACAGTCTTGTCCGGCCACGTGCCTGTGTGCAGAAAAGCCTGGTAGGCAGACGGACGGACGAAGACATTATCAAAGACGTGATGGCTGTCCGCCTGCGCCTTTGGGGTGTAGCTCATGTCGACGCCGGAGGTGAGAAACACCCACTCCCGATACCGCTGCGGTCGTTTCAACTGCCCATCGGACGTGTAGCTGGGGCCATCTGCCGGAGCGACAGTCGCCGACGTTATCGCACTCTTTGAGGAGAGAAGTAGAGTTCCAATCAGGAGTAGCGACATGCGTACCACGGCAGCACCTCGGAGGAGTTCGTTGGATTTCATCGTATACGCAGGGCTTACGGCATTGGTTCGGGAGTTTCTATTTCTATCGACCAGTTTCTAAC
>JBDTDX010000153.1:0-11341 GCA_039922815.1 Granulicella sp. | reverse complement strand
GGCTACCTCGAAGTCGAAACCCCCATGCTCCACACCATCGCCGGAGGAGCCGCCGCCCGCCCCTTCAACACCCACCACAACGCGCTGGACATCCCGCTCTCCCTCCGCATCGCCCCCGAGCTCTACCTCAAGCGGCTCGTAGTCGGCGGCCTCGACCGCGTCTACGAGATCAACCGCAACTTCCGCAACGAAGGCGTCAGCACCCGCCACAACCCCGAGTTCACCATGCTCGAGTTCTACCAGGCCTACGCCAATTATCACGACCTGATGCAGCTCACCGAAGAACTCGTAACCTTCGTAGCTACAGAAGTAAACGGCACCACCCTCACCAACTTCAACGGCAACGAAATCGACCTAAGCAAGTGGACCAAACTCTCCATGCGGGAAGCCATCATTAAATTCTGGCCTCCTGAGTTGCCAATAAAGCCAAACCAGGCTGACTTCGCCAGCCAATTTTCTTTTGAGTATTTTGTTGGGAGGTTTCAGGAATGGAATACCTCGGACCCTCAATGGGAAGAACTCAGGCTTGAATATTCCGAAGAAGATCTGCGTCGCCATATTCTGCAATCGGGTATTGCGCGAGAGCAGGTTTATAACATTCGCATCAATCTCACGACTTACGAGAGCCGTCTAGAAGAAGAGGAGCCTTGGGGAAAACTAGTAGCGGAGCTATTTGAAATTGTTGCGGAAACAGAGCTCATCCAACCCACGATCATCTACGACTTCCCCCTGGCCGTATCTCCGCTCTCCAAGCAAAAGCCCGACGACCCCGAATGGGTCGAACGCTTCGAGTTCTACATCGGCGGCTTCGAGGTCGGCAACGCCTTCTCCGAGCTCAACGACCCCGACGAGCAACGCGCCCGCTTCGAAGCTCAGGTTGCCGACAAGGACCCCGAATCCATGGCCGAAGTAGACACCGATTACGTCCGCGCCCTCGGCTACGGCCTCCCCCCCACTGCAGGGGAGGGAATCGGCATCGACCGCCTCACCATGCTCCTCACCGGCAGCAAGTCCATCCGCGACGTCATCCTCTTCCCGCTCATGCGCCCGCAGGCAAAGCAGGCTGCCGCCGCCACCGCCGCCACCACCAAGCCCGAGTAGCATCCATCCTGCCGCGCACGTCCATCCTTTGCGGACGTGCGCGAAGCTCTTAGCTACTCGGCAATCATCTCCATCTCGCCATGTTTCTTCGCTTCCTTCAGATTAGGCAGCAGCCATGCCAGCAGCCCAATCGCCGGCAGATAGGCGCACACCTTGTAGACGAACACGATGCTCGTCGCATCGGCCAGTTCGCCCAGCACCGCCGCGCCGATACCGCCCATCCCAAACGCCAGCCCGAAGAACAGCCCGGAGATCATCCCGATTCTTCCCGGCACCAACTCCTGCGCGTACACCAGGATCGCCGAGAACGCCGACGCCAGCACAAACCCGATCACCACACTCAGCACCGCCGTCCAGAACAGGTTCACGTAGGGCAGCAGCATCGTGAACGGCAGCACCCCCAGGATCGAGCACCAGATCACCACCTTGCGCCCAATGCGGTCGCCCACAGGCCCCCCGATGAACGTTCCCGCAGCAGCAGCAGCAAGAAACGCGAACAGGTAAAGCTGTGAGCTCTGCACGGATACGTGAAACCGGCTGATCAGGTAAAACGTGTAATAGCTCGTCAGGCTGACGAGATAAAAGTACTTCGAGAACACGAGTGCCATCAATACGGCGATCGCGCGAATCACCGTCTTTCTCGGAAGTGCGGAATGTGTCTCCGCGTGGGCCTCAGGCGTGTTCTTCAGCAGCAGGATGCGCGCCTTGTACCATTTGCCCACACCAAGCAGCAGCACAATACCCAGCAGCGCGGCAGCCGAAAACCAGATCACGCCGAACTGTCCGCGCGGCAGTACGATCAACGCGGCCAGCAGCGGTCCAATCGCCGACCCCGTATTCCCGCCGACCTGGAACAACGACTGCGCCAGCCCATGCTGCCCACCCGACGCCATCCGCGCCACCCGCGACGACTCCGGATGAAACACCGCCGAACCGACGCCGATCAGCGCCGCCGCGATCAGGATCACACCGAACTTCGGCGCGACCGCAAGCAGCATCAGGCCCGCCAGCGTAAACGTCATCCCGAACGCCAGCGAATACGGCATCGGCTTCCTGTCTGTAAATTGCCCGATAAACGGCTGCAGCAGCGACGCTGTAATCTGCGAGGTCAGCGTAATCAGGCCAATCTGGCCAAAGTCCAGATGGAATGAAACCTTGAGGATTGGGTAGATCGACGGCAGCAGCGACTGCACCATGTCGTTCAACAGATGAACGGAGGTGATCGCCGTCAATACGCCAAAGAGTGTCCCCTCCGGGCCGCGCACCGGCGCTTCGACTGTAGTCTCCCGCATCGCTTGTAAAGCCATGAACCCTATTGTCTCCTTCCTCTATGCTAGCGGCTCGACAGACAAACGTGGGCTGATCTTCCCTTTGAAACTTGGCCGACCGCAAAAAAGCCCCTTGCAGTGTGGCAGGGAACTCCCTCAAACTGGTTTCGCCAATGTTCACACCCTAAAAAAAATAAAGGAAATCCGGAAGCTAATTCTTCCGTGCCTTCTTCACCACCTGGGCCAGCGAAGTCTCATTCATTGCGTCCACTGCCGCTGCCCGCGTCTTTTTCAGCAGTGGCTCAACGGCCTTCTCGCCCAGCGAAAGCCACTCCCCGCACACCGCAGCGAACAGGTCGCCCATCCCGATCTGCTTGGCCGGGACGTGCAGCTTTGCACCGCCATTCGGCCCTTTGCGCTGCACAATCCAACCGGATTGATGCAGCAGCAGGAAGGTTCGCCGCACCATCACGGCGCTCTCGCCGAGTTCCTCTGCGATCGCCGTGGAGGTCAGCATCTCAGCCGGCTTTCCAGCCAGCACGATAAGTACTTTTAAACTCAACGCGAAACGAGCGCTCTGTGCCATGCAGAGCAAAGTAACACGGTTCGCCCCGTGCTAGCATCTCGAAGTGAAGATTCTCTTTGTGGGCGATGTTTTTGGCGCCCCCGGACGCCATATCGTCCGCGAACATCTGCCCCACGTTATCGAGACCCATCAGGTCGACCTCCTCGTCATCAACGGCGAAAACTCCGCTGGCGGTTTCGGTATCACCCCATCGCTCGCCGAAGAGCTCTTCGACCTCGGCGCCCATGTAATCACCACCGGCAACCACATCTGGGACAAGCGCGAGATCTTCGAATACATGACCGTGCCCGCCGACTCCCACGTCCGCGGCCGCCGCGTCCTGCGCCCCGCGAACTACGCCGTCGGCACTCCAGGCTTCGGCGTCTATGAGGGAGAGTTGCCCAGCGGCCAGAGCTACGCCGTCATCAATCTCCAGGGCCGCGTCTTCATGTCCTCCTGCGACGACCCCTTCCGCAAAGCCGACGAACTCCTCAGCAAGATCACCGCCAAGGTCATCCTGCTCGACCTCCACGCCGAAGCCTCCAGCGAAAAAGTCGCTCTCGGCTGGTATCTTGATGGCCGCGTCACTGCTCTCCTCGGCACCCACACCCACATTCCCACCGCCGACGAGCGCGTGCTGCCGAACGGAACGGCTTACCAGACCGACGTCGGCATGTCCGGTCCCTACGACTCCGTCATCGGTGTTGAGACGGAGCTCGTCCTCAAACGCTTCCTCACCGGCATGCCCGGCAAGTTCGAGGCCGCCAGGGGCAACGCCAAAATGTGTGCCGCCCTCATTACCTGCGATGGCGCTACCGGCCGTGCCAGCCACATCCAGCGCCTCATGCTGGGCGAGTAGCCATGTCCATCCCCGATTCCCAAATCCCCGCATACTTCGAGCCGCAGGAGGCGTCGCATCTCTACGCCGCCCAGGGTGCCTTCTTCCTCGTCGACGCCGCGCGCGTTCTCGAGCTGATGGGCGAAAGCGTCTTAGGCTCCGATCTCATCAAAACCCTCACCCGCAAAAGCTACCCGCACGATCTCTACCGGCAAGGAGCGGTCGTCCCGGCACTCGGCGTCGAGCAGGGCCACTATACCGTGCAGGTTCGCTCCACGCAGACCGAGGGAGCCCAGATCCCACTCTCACACATACTGTTCTCCACCGGCTTCGTCCTCGGCACAGAGACAGGCAGGCTTCTTCTCGGAAACACAGACCGCCTCCAACATTGGCATCCCGGCACCCTCCCCGATGGCCAGGAGGAGCATCCACTCTCCAGCTTTGAACGCACCATCGAAGTCAGCCCCGGCTGGTATAGCGTCACCGTCGTAGCTGGCATTCGTGACTTCGGCGACTCCGGTGGCGAAGAGGAATGGGTCTGCGCCTTCCTTCTCGATCCCACGGCCACCCAACCCGCCTTCACTGCCGATCTCGCAAAGATGCTTACGTTTTAGCGAGGCCATAGGCCTGAGCCCCAGCACTAGCAATTCCTACGTAGACGCAAAGAAAGAAGGGCAGCCCGTGGGCTGCCCTTCTGGTGATGGAATGGGTCTGCGAATTACTTCCTTTTTGTGGAACGACGTACTGGAGCGGCCCTCTTTACCGGAGCGGCTTTCTTCACTACAGGCTCTGCGTCAGTCATGGTGATCATCAGCGGAGTCTGCGTGTAGGAGTCATACGTTCCCATCAGTGTGATCTTGTCCCCAACAGCAGGAACAGTCGTCAACGGCGTCTTCATGTTGAAGGTGAAATCAGCCGTCTTGCTCTGTACTGCGTCATCGGAGACAGCAACCTGGAGCGAGCTGTCTGTGGCTGCCATCACAAGAGCGTCAGGAATTGTGGTGACCTTGCCCTTGATCGTGTCGAAGACCTTCGAAGCATCGTCGGTCGTTCCGTTCTGAAGGATGAACTCCTTATCGCTCAGAGCCAGCGTAGCCAGATCGGCCGTGCTCGCCACCGTCTGGTGAGCAATATCAGAGGCCTTTGGCGCCGGCGTTACCGAAGCGGCAAAGTCGGCAGGCGGATTAAGGTTAGCCTGTGCTGCCGCGGTCACGGCGTCAAAACCGTCGATCTTGCCGTGATACTTCTTGTAGCAATACTGCGCGGTCGGCAGCATCTGCGACTTGTACGGCTCCGGTGCAAACGCGACGAACCGGGCAACGTAGAAAGCGCAGTTCAGCAGATCCGGCGGAGTCGATTGCAGGTAAGCATTGCCAAGGAAGAACGTGTCCTGAAGAATCTTGCCCGGTTTGGTGGTTTGATCCACGGGAACCGACGCCAACTCCAGCTTGTAGTTCGTAATCGCCGTCGCCGTATCTTTCTTGTTCAGTGCAGCGGTACCCAGCGCACTGTAAAAAATGGGGGTAGCGTTGGCCTTAAGCGCGGTGAAATCAGCCTCGGACATGTCTGCCGGTTTGGTGGCCGCCAGTCCTTTGGTCGCGAACTCGGCAGCTTTGTCGAGTTCGACCTGTTTCGCTGCGGGATCAGTGATCTTATCGGCGCCCGCCTGGTGGAAATAGACTTCAAAGGTCAGAGCGCGAAGGTTGTTCGCGTCGACGGCCAGAAGCTTGTCCGCAGTTTCAAGCGTCTTCGCCGGGTCGAACGCACTGTAGGCCAGCATGAGCTGTTCCAGTGTGGCCGCCTTGACAGCAGACTGCGGGTACGCCGTCAGATAAGCCTCAAGCGCCGGAGCCTTGGTTTGCGGGGTCGTTTGTGCGATCGCGTCGTTATAAACCTTGTACTCCGCTGGCGACATCTGGACTCCGCCACCCGCCGCAGGCGCTGCCTGCATGACAAATGGGTTACCCAGAGGTTCGGCAAACAGAGTCTGCGCAGCAGGTGCGATGCTCGCGACCGCTAGGAGAGATGCAATAACTACCTTCTTCATGCCACGCTCCTCGATACTTCACTTCTTGATGAAAATGCACCGTTCATGACGGTTCCGTACTAGCTTCACTCAGCGTTTGACGCACCCCACCGAACTCTCGGCAGCAAAATGTTGTCCTCGCGCTGATCGAAGACGATGATGCGGATTATAGAAAGCACACTCGCTATTGGCAAATCTGCCCTCGTGGCATCTAGCTATTCATACGCGCGCAGCCCGTCCGAATCAAGCGGAAGTATCAGCTTATTCGGACAGGTTACCCACGATTTTTCTTTTGGCCCGCATGCGGTTACCGCGATTTGGCCCCAACCACAACCAGACCCAACCCGCCAATCAGTGCAATTGTGCTCAGTATTGGGGAGATCGGTACGGTCGATTTCTGCTCGTGGCCAATCTGCACCGGCCCCAGGTCCACATCTTTTTTGTGTTGGGTAAAGGTGATGCCACCAACGGCGAAGCCGATGATGCCAAGAACAATCAGCAGAATGCCGATAATCGTTGCAGGTTTCATGAATAGCCTTTCTACCACGTAGTCTTTCTTGCGATTGGATGTTACAGATTTTCCATGAGATGTACGCCACCAGCCCAAATCTCGCCAGCTTGCGGCAGGCGGCCAGATGCGGTACATTCTGCTTACACGGGAAAGGAGGATGATCCAGCCTATGAAAATTGACAGTAACAGTTGCACAACGGTACGTGAGGTGACTGAGGCTTAGAGCGTCCAGCTCTAGTCCCAGCGGTTTTTCTCAGCAGTATCCGCAGCGGCCCATGTTCGAGTGTGGACGCCTCAAGTCAATCCCACAGATCACCGCCAGACGGCCCGTTGCTCCCTCGGAGCGCGGGCCGTCTGCTTTTCGGCTCCCTCCCCCAGGACTCACTCTTGACAGCCGCCTCTTTAGTCCAGATACGATACACTTCGCCCATGCGCGTCTTTGGCATCGATTGCGGCACGGAGTTCACCGGCTACGGCGTAGTCGAGATCGACTGCAACGCCCGCATGCCGCACCTGCTCCACCGAGCCGCCGGAACCATCCGCCTCAATAAGAAGGAGAAAACCCCGCAGCGTCTCGCGCAGGTCTACGCTGAACTGACCGCCCTCATGGCCCTCCACGAGCCCGAGGTGGTCGCCATCGAAGAGGTTTTTTTCTCCGCCAATGCCAAATCCGCACTCAAGCTCGGCCAGGTGCGCGGTGTCGCCATGCTCGCCGCCGCCACCTCCGGCCTACCCGTCGTCGAGTACGCTCCACTCTCCATCAAGAGCGCCGTCGTCGGTTATGGTCTCGCAGCCAAAGAGCAGGTCCAGTTCATGGTGACCCGCCTGCTCGAACTCAGCGAGGCCCCCGACTCCCCGGACGCCGCCGACGCCCTCGCCATCGCCATCTGCCACATCCACACCGCTCAAACCCTGGAATTGCAGGGCTTCTCGCGGTGATGCACTGGGCTCGGCACATCTCTTTCGCGGCGTTCTATCTCACCGCAACACTCTTTGTTGTGAAGGCGGAGAGCCAGAACGTTCCCGTCGAAACCCCGGCCACCCACGCGTCAGCCACGCAGATTATCTTCAAGTTCGATAGGCCGGTCGCGGGAGTCTCCGTTCCCCACTACACCGTGGAACTTCGCAGCGATGGCACCGGCTCCTACCATGCCGAGGCGCTCAATCCACAGGGGCAAACCCAGATCATCGACCGCCCCCTCACCTTCACCCCGCCGACCGTAAAAGCAGCACTGGCCGCCGTCCAGCAGCTGCGCGATTCCAAAATCCCCTGCGCCTCCAGCGTCAAAAATATTGCGGACACCGGAACCAAGACCCTGACCGTCCACGATCCAAAGGTCAGCACCGATCTTGACTGTACCTACAATTTTTCCGAGAACAAGGCCGTCGCGACCCTCACCATTCTCTTTCAGTACATCGAGGAAACCCTGGAGCAGGGGCGCATTCTCGATTTCAAGCGCCGCTTCGACCGCCTCGGCCTCGATGCCGCAATGATCACTCTTGTGACCAGTGTCGAAGCAGGCAGGGCAATCGAGCTGGGAAATATCTCGTCGACGCTCCAATCGATTGCGGCAAATACTGATCTGATCAAGCGCGTACGCCTGCACGCAGCCAATCTTCTCGAACGCGCCAAAGCCGAAGAGTCAGGCAGTCAGTGACCCAGCCTCCGCCGAAGCGAGCGCTCGATACAACGCCGCCATCGACTCCAGCGCAATCGACTCCGCCCTCGCCTGTGCCGGAATCTCCGTCGGCCACGCCCCCGCCAGTTGCGTAGGTTCATATCCTGCGGCACGCAGGTTGTTGTGAAGCGTCTTCCGCTTCTGCGCGAAGCTTCGTTTCAGAAAGCCATCAAACCCTTCCGCATCCACGCCCAGCTCCACGAAACGCGCTGCAAAATGAAGCCGCAGCACACTCGAGTAAACATCCGGCGGCGGCGAAAACGCAGAAGGCGGTAGCGTAAACAAGTTGCCCACCTCCGCATGCATCTGCACTGTTGCAGAAAGCAGCCCATAGTCCCGCACACCCGGAGCCGCCGCAACGCGCTCCGCCACCTCGCGCTGCATCATCAGCACCGCCCGCGAAAGCGCGCCCGCACCCGCCGCAGCAAACAAGTGCAGCAGAATGTCCGAAGTGATGTAGTACGGCAGATTGCCAATCACATCCGCCGTCCCACCCTCCGGCACAAAATCCCGCAGGTCTGTCTTCAGAACATCCCCTTCAATAATCTCGACCTGCGGCTGCTCGCGAAAACGAAACCGCAGCTCCGCCGCCAGCCCCGCGTCCAGCTCAATCGCGATCAGGCGGCGGCAGCGCTTCGCAAGAATCTCTGTGATCGCCCCATGCCCAGGGCCAATCTCGATCACGGTCCGCTCGCTCACATCGCCCAGCGCATCCACAATGGCGTAACGCGCCGCGTCGTCCACCAGAAAATTCTGCCCCAGCTTCGGCTTATGCTTCATCTCTACAGGGTAACGGCTAGGGCGCTCCGATGGGCGACTTTGCACGTCACCGCTCAGATGTAGTGCTTCATCGTGAGCCAGTTATCGGACAAATTTTTATGACGTCCGCGCACAACATAAATATTTCGACGCTCAAACGGCATCGAAAGCGGATGATTCATGCGGCCCGCGATCTCAACTGAGTCATAAGATTTGTGCAGTTCCTCCACCGTGTTGCCGCTAATCACGATCATTACGTCGCCGCTATATCCCCGTGGTCCCCAAAGCCAGTAGTTATTGTGCCCACTGATCGCCGGCGGCAACCCGTGGCCCAAAAAGTCGATCGCGCCAGCCTCCCCATAGTTGCTGCAATAAATACCCGCGACCGCCTTATCCGCAGGCGAGAGCGATTCATAGATGCGCTCCACCTGGTCGACCTTCTCCTGCCATCCGAACCGGTCGGCATAGAACTGCGGAAGCACTCCACTCGACTCGTTCTCGGAGTTACTGCTCGCGTGGTAAAGGTGCATTGCCTTCGTGTAAGTCAACCAGGTCTGCGGTCGTAGCACGGGAATCGACATCGGCAGAAGCAGGATGGCATCCACCAAAAGAAAGCTCTCCAGGATCGGAAAAGCATAGACGCGATTCCGCACCACGCCTTTCCTTCGCGCATTGTGCCTCTCCCACGCCACGCCGCCCGCCGCAAACAGGGCAGGATAGATAGGTGACAAGTAATAGTCCTTCGCGTGCAACGCCATCATCAGCACAAGAAAAAAGAGATACGTCAGTCCCAGCCAGCGCCAGCTTTTCGCATCCTTGCTCCGCAAAAGCCAGCCCAGACCAGCTCCCCAGATAAGTAACGACAGCGGTTGCATACTCATGATCTGGGACCACAGAAACGCAGGCGGCGAAAGCAGCACATTCTTGTTCTCGATCCTGCCATTCTGCAGAAACTCAAGCGTGGGCCAATGGTGATGAACCTGCCAGACCAGGTTAGGCAATGCGATCAGGATCAGTAGCGCCACACCCACGGCCGCCCACCAATTCCAAAGCAGCCGTCTCTGTGGTGTCGCCAGCAGTGCCGCCAGCACCGCAATCAAAAAAAAAGTCATCGAAGGCTTATTGAGCAGCCCAAGCCCGGCAGAGAAACCAAAGACCAGCCACCATCGCGAACTGCCTCCCCTAACCATCAGGATCAATGCAAGCGCGCAGCCCATCCAGAAGAGCGATTCAAATGAGTTCATCGAAAGAAAGCCATCGAGCGCCAGGTACTCCGGTGCCACCAGCACGCAGATCATCGCCAGCACCTGCGCGGGTCTGCGCCCACCCAGCGACCAAGCCAGCATCCCCGTCAGGAAAATACGCCCCGCACCCGCAAGCGCCGACAACATCCGTATCCCCACCAGCGACTTGCCAAATAGAGCAAGCGCTACCTTTGCCTGCAACGCCACCAGTGGTCCATGATCGACATAGCCCCACGCAAGATGCCGACCGCAGGCAATGTAATAAAACTCATCGCGAAAATATCCCCATCCAATGTGCGCCTGCCACCCATTCAGCCCAATATGCAGCAGCACCTTGATAGCAGCAAACAACGCCGCCAGTCGAAGAGCATCGCTGAGTGAACGATCCTGCGGTCTGACCACAGTACTTTGCATAGGTAAGAAGATACGGTTCTTTATCCTAATTTGTTCAGAAGATTAATCTCGCATTTCAGCGCTACAGAATCTGAACGACCGGCTCACTCTCGCTTCCAAAATGTTTGCGAATCTTCTCCGCCGTACCCGCGCTCACCACAGCCGTCAGCGCGTCAGGGCTTGCCTGTTTAATTCCACGCACGCTTCCAAAATGTTCCAGCAGCCTTTGTCGCGTACGCGGTCCTACCCCGGGAATCGCATCCAGCTCCGACTCCCGATCCCGTATCTCGCGGCGCTTGCGATGATAGCTCACCGCGAACCGGTGGCTCTCATCCCGAATCATCTGCACCAGGTGCAGCACCGGAGATCGCCGGTCCAGCACCACTGGCTCGTCTTCCTGCCCCTGCACATAAATAATTTCCTCACGTTTCGCGATCGAAGCCAGCGGCTGCATGGTCACGCCAATCTCCTCCAGCGCAAGATAAGCAGAATGTAACTGTCCCAGTCCGCCATCAATCAGGATGAGGGAAGGGAAGGGTTTCTTATCTTCAAGCAGCCGCTTGTACCGCCGCTGCACCACCTCGCGCATGCTCGCAAAGTCGTCCACACCCGTTACCGTCTTCACCTGAAACTTGCGATAGTCCGCCTTCTTCATCGCGCCGTCCTCCCACACCACCATCGACGCAACCGTCTCCGCACCTTGTATATGTGAAATATCGAAACACTCGATGCGCCGAGGCAGATCCTCCAGCATCAGCGCATCGCGCAACGCCTCCTGGATCGCCACCATCGCCGGCTTCAGCACGCGAAAGCGCTGGTCATACGACTGCTTCGCATTCTGGCAGACCAGATCGACAAGCGAGCGTTTATCCCCGCGCTGTGGTGCCGCAACTTCGATGCGATGACCCGTCCGCTCCGTCAACAACTCCGCCAGCAGCACCCGATCCGGAAACTCCA
>JBDTDX010000152.1:0-5407 GCA_039922815.1 Granulicella sp. | reverse complement strand
TAGCGATGGAGGCCGTAGAAGGCGAGGATCACCATGACGACGAAGTAGGGGATGAGGAGCGCGGTGTCGAAGGCGTTCCAGCGGTAGAGATGCTCGAAGGTGCGGTCGGCGTAGTGGGCTTTAAGGTAATGGCCGAGGCCCTTTGGGGCGAGGAGGGTCGCTAGCGTCTGGGCGCAGAATGGGGCCAGCGATGAAAGGGGCAGGGGCAGGGAACGACTCCGTTAAATTGTTTTGATTCTACCGGATGAATGTTTGTTCGCTCGTGGGAGGGTGCGGCGGGAACAAAAGCAGATTCCTCCGCTTCGCTGCGGAATGACAAAAGAGGGAGATGGGTGAAGTGGCGCGAAGTATTAGTTGAGGAAGAGAGTGCGATAGGTGGTATCGCGCTGGGCGGGGCGGAGGCCGGCTCCGCGGATGATGCGGCGGAGGTCTTCTTCGGTGGTGCCGTCGGGGGATTTGAGGGTGTCGCCGGGGAGGGTGGTGCCGACGTCGTTGGCGCCGAAGCGGAGGGACACCTGGAGGGTTTTGAGGCCCTGGGTGGGCCAATCGGCCTGGAGGTTGGGTATGGTGTCGAGGACGAGGCGCGCGATGCTGAGGGTCTTGAGGTACTCGACGGCGGTGGCTTCTTCAAAGCCGCGCAGGCCGGAGGCGGCGGGCTGGAAGACGGTGGGGACGAAGGCGGTGAAGCCGCCGGTCTCCTGCTGGAGGTGGTTGAGGGCTTCGAGGTGCGCGATGCGGTGCTCGTGGGTTTCGCCCGCGCCGAAGTGCATGGCGGCGGTGGTGGGCAGGCCGAGGGCGTGGGCAGCGCGATGGACGGCGAGCCATTCGGCGACGGTGCAGCGGGGGGTGGGGGATTGGACGGCGTCGTCGAGAATGGCGGCGTCGTTGCCGGAGAGGGAGGCGAGGCCAGAGGCCTGGAGGCGGGCGAGGGTGTCGGCGAGGTGGCCGCCGAGGGCGACGATGGTGGTGGCGGAGAGGCCGTGGAGCGTGAGCGCCGGGTATCGAGTGCTGAGGGCGGCGAGGGCCTGCTCGATCGCGGGGAGGGAGAGGCTGGTGTCGGCGCGGAGGATGAGGGCGGTTGCGCCCATGTCGAGCGCTTCCTCGGCCTTGTGGTCGAGGTGGGGATCGTTGAGGGCTAGGGTGCGGTCGATAGTGTAGGTGACTACGTTTTCGGGGTGGAGCTGGCGGCGGATGGCGTCGGCGGCCATGCCGATGCCGATGAGGTCGTCGCTGTTGCAGTAGTCCAGGGCCTGTTCGCGGGTGATTCCCATGGGTTCAGTTTACCTGTGTGTGGGGTTGGAAGGTGTTCCGATCCCACCCTTCGCGGTGGGGCTGCGAAGGATGGGGCACCCGAAGGTTTTCGCCGATGTGGTTAGTGGGTGCGAAGGAGGATGGCGATGAGGAGGGCGAGGGCGACGATGAGGAGAGCTACGGCAGATTTGACCCAGATGCCGAGGGCGGCGACCCTGCCTTCGATGCTGGCGATGCGGGCGGCGTGGCTCTCAACGGCGGTGCGGGCGCGCTGGAGGTCGGTGGCGGCGGAGCCGATTTGCAGGCCCTGATCCTGTAGCTGACGATAGAGGGCTTCGTGGGCGGCGGTGACCTTGCCGAGGTCGGTGCGGACGCCTTCGGCCATGTCCGCGATGACGGTCTCGTTGGCCTTCTCGCTGGCGGTCTTCGAGGCGAAGAACATGTCCGCCATGGGAATGAGGCGGGAGACGTGGGGGAGGACTTCCATCAACTGGGCGAAAACTTTAGGCCACATTGAGACATGGTAGCGGAATAGCTACCGCCAGGTGTCGGTGATTGCGTTCGAGTCGTCTTTGAGGTCGGGCAGGACGAGCTTGCGGTCGAGCGCGGATTTGCGGAGGCCGTTGCGCCATCGGAGCAGGAGGGTGATGGCGGTGAGCAGGAAGATGGCGGTGACGATGCCCTGCGACCAGAGGCAGTAGATGCACCACTTCTCGATGACGAAGGCTTCGAGATAGCTGAGGAAGCCGGCCATGAAGAAGCCGATCTCAGAGAAGATGAGCAGGAGCCAGTAGCGGCCGAGGAGGGCGAGGATCGCCATGGTGCTGTAGGCGATGATGCCGAGGGTGGCGACGGGGATGTGATGGCCGGCGTTGGGGGCCTCATCGAAGGTGCGGGCCGGGAAGACGGAGAAGCGGCTGTGGTTGACGGCGCCGCAGTCGAACCGCTCGGTGACCGCGCAGGGTGGTGCCTGGCTGGGGTCCTGATTGTGAACGCGCAGCGCAATGATGGAGACGTAAAGACCGGCCAGGGCGAGCAGGGCAAGCACATACTTCATGCGTTCCATCTTATGGGAAGGGCCGGGGGCCTGTAATCCAGATACCGCGGACTGGCCATTGAAAAATTATCTTGACCCTTGGCACTGCTCAGGTATGCTGTTGCCACTTGCGCGCGGCGCTTTTTGAGGAGTTGGCGTTGGCCAGCCGCAAATCCCTTTGCTTGAATGAGGACCACCGATGAGCGATCAGATTCCACCGCAGCAACCTCCGTTTACGAATGTTCCCTACTCTGAGGTGCCGAACGCCGGGCCTGTAGTCCCTCCACAGCAGCCGGGCTATCCACCGCAACAGGCGGGTTATCCTCCTCAACAGCCGGGCTATCCGCCGCCGCAGCAGCCAGGTTATCTGCCACCGGCCGGTTATCCACCGCAGGGCGCGTATCCTCCCCAGGCTGCTGCTCCCTCGACGGGGATGTCGGAGAACTCGGCGGCGGCACTGTCGTATGTAACGATCATTCCGGCAATCATCTTTCTGGTCCTCGAGCCGTATAACAAGATGCCGCTGGTGCGATTTCACTCCATCCAGTGCCTGTTGCTGGCGGGCGTGTCGGTGATACTCCAGATTGGCCTCACGATTCTATCGATCTTCCTGCACTTCATCCCGATGCTCGGCATTGTGGTCACGGCGCTTTTCAGCATCCTGCACCTTGTGGTGTTCGTGGGCATCTTCATTGCGTGGCTGATGGCGATCATCAAGGCTAGCAAGGGCGAATGGTACAAGCTGCCGATCATCGGCGACCAGGCGCTGAAGATGGCGCGAGGCCAGTAGGTCAATCCGGTAAAACGTTTGCTGCGGGGGAGAGGTTCTCGCGGCGGGGCTTGAAACGAGCGAGGCGGTTCTCCATCACGGAGACCGCCTCGCTGCTTTGGTCGACCAGGATGAAGCGGCGCTTGTTTTTTGCGGCGGCTTCGCCGGTGGTGCCGCTGCCGGCGAAGAAGTCAAGGACGGTGTCGCCGGGGTTGGAGTGGACGCGGACGATGCGCTCTAAGATGCCTAGGGGCTTCTGCGTCGCGTAGCCGGTCTTCTCTTTGCCGGTGGGGGAGACGATGGTGTGCCACCAGACGTCGGTGGGGGTCTTGCCGCGGGCGGTTTTGGCGGCGCCTACGAGCTTGGGGGCCATGTAGGGGATGCGGTCGGTGGCGTCGAGGTTGAAGGTGTAGTCGGTGGGGTGTTTGGTGTACCAGAGGATGTTGTCGTGCTTGGCGGGCCAGCGCTTGGTGGAGCGCGCGCCGTAGTCGTAGGCCCAGATGATCTCATTCTGAAAGCAGGGACGGCCGAAGATCTGGTCGAGCAGGACCTTGCAGTAGTGGACCTCGCGATAGTCGATGTGGAAGAAGAGGCTGCCGGTGGGGGTGAGGATGCGGTGGGCCTCGAGGAGGCGGGGGCGGAGGAATTCGAGGAAGTCGGGGAAGACGTCGTCGTAGCCAGTGCCGGAGGTGGCGAGGCGCTCGGTGCGGTAACGATGGCCGCCGAAGCCGGTGCGGTCTCCGGCCTCGTCGCGGATAGTTTTGAGGGTAGGGCGGACCTGGCGGCGTCCGGTGTTGAAGGGCGGATCGACATAGATGAGCGGGATGGAGGCGGAGGGGATCGCGCGCAGGGCGTCGAGGTTGTCGCCGAAGAGGATGCGATGCGGGTGGGGTTTCTGCGGGGCCTTCGCACGGGGGCGCGCCGGAGATTTTTTGGGGGTGGCCGCTGCCGAGGTCGTTCTCTTTGGCATGCCTGTCATCATCGCATTCCCTCGCGGCGGGGAGACGTGTATTGTGAAGTTCGAGCCATTTTTCAACACTATGACGATCGATTCATCATCTCCGGGATATAGCTTTGCGATGCGTTCCATCGTTGGCAGTGTGCGGTCGGGGAACGAGGACTACTGCGCGGCGTCGCCCGAGAAGGGCATCTTTATTGTGTGCGACGGGATGGGCGGCGCGGCGGCGGGCGAGGTAGCGAGCCAGCTTGCGGCGACGACGTTTGTGCGGCATATGGAGAACGCGCTGCCGATCCCCGATACGGCTGAGCCGCTGCTCGATGCGGCGGTGAAGGCGGCGAATGCGGCGGTGATTGAACGCGCTGCTGAGAGCACGCGGACGCGGGGGATGGGAACGACGCTGGTCGCGCTGCTGGTCGAAGAGGATGGCCGAAAGCTGTGGCTGACCCATGTGGGCGATAGCCGCTGCTACCGGATGCGCGCGGGCGAGTTGACGCCGATGACGCGGGACCACTCGCTGGTGCAGGAGCAGATGACGGCCGGGCAGATGACGGCGGAGCAGGCGGAGCGGTCGCCGATGAAGAACATCATCACGCGGGCGATTGGCTCGAATGCGGTGGTGGAGCCGGAGATTCAACTTCTGGCGCCTGAGGTCGGGGATGTGTACCTGCTGTCGTCGGATGGGCTGACGCGGGAGCTTTCGGATGCGGAGCTGACGGCGCATCTGGCAGGTGAGGATCTGGAAGCGATGGCCGGGGCGCTGGTCGATGCAGCGAATGCGGCCGGGGGGCACGACAATATTACGGTGTTACTGTTGAAGATTGGCACTGAACGCGGCTAACACGGCATTCAGCCGAGGGCCGATGACCGGTTTGTAGACGATGAGGGTTGCGGTGGACAGAGTAGTTTCCACGCTTGAAGAGACTGGGCTTGAGGTGATCGATCTCGAGAATTACCCTGCATTCGCGGCGCGGCGGGTGCATACCCATGACGTCATGGTGCAGATGCAGGGAATGCAGCGGCTGGCGAGCGCTTTTGTCGACCGCCCGGATACGATTTTGCAGGAGCTGGTGAACGCGGCGATTGAGCTGTGCGGGGCCGAGAGCGCGGGCATCAGCCTGGTGAAGGAAGACGGGAGCGATGCGGAATATTACGAGTGGGTCGCAACGGCCGGGATGTACTCGGGCTTTTTGAATGCGAATCTTCCCCGCTATCCGAGTGCCTGCGGGGTGTGTATCGAGCGGGGCGGCCCCCAGCTCTTTCGCGTGTCGCAGCGATTTTTCGACCTGATGGGTGTGGATGCGCCGATTGTGACGGATGGCATTCTGCTGCCGTGGCAGGTGGACGAGGTGCGCGGGACGATCTGGATTATGGCGCATGAGCGGACCGAAGC